>NZ_JBVHEP010000001.1:362111-600578 GCF_055562795.1 Streptomyces sp. NPDC016851 | reverse complement strand
TGCCTGGCCGACCAGCACGGCAACGTGGTCGTCGTCTCCACCCGTGACTGCTCCCTCCAGCGCCGCCACCAGAAGCTGGTCGAGGAGGCCCCCGCGCCCTTCCTCTCCGACGAGCAGATCGCCGAGCTGTACGCGTCCTCCAAGGCGATCCTGAAGGAGGCCGGCTACGTCGGCGCCGGCACGGTCGAGTTCCTCGTCGGCAACGACGGCACGATCTCCTTCCTGGAGGTCAACACCCGCCTCCAGGTGGAGCACCCGGTCACCGAGGAGGTCGCCGGCATCGACCTCGTCCGCGAGATGTTCCGCATCGCCGACGGCGAGGAACTCGGCTACGACGACCCGGCGCTGCGGGGGCACTCCTTCGAGTTCCGCATCAACGGCGAGGACCCGGGCCGCAACTTCCTGCCGGCCCCCGGCACGGTCACGACGTTCGCCCCGCCGTCCGGCCCGGGCGTGCGGCTGGACGCGGGCGTGGAGTCCGGCGCGGTCATCGGCCCGGCCTGGGACTCCCTGCTGGCCAAGCTGATCGTCACCGGCCGCACGCGCAAGGAGGCGCTGGAGCGGGCCGCCCGTGCCCTGGAGGAGTTCCAGGTCGAGGGCATGGCCACCGCCATCCCCTTCCACCGCGCGGTCGTCACCGACCCCGCCTTCGCACCAGAACTCACCGGCAGCCAGAACCCCTTCACGGTCCACACCCGCTGGATCGAGACCGAGTTCGTCAACGACATCAAGCCGTTCACCGCGCCCGCCGACACCGAGACCGAGGACGAAGCGGGCCGCGAGACGGTGGTCGTCGAGGTCGGCGGCAAGCGCCTGGAGGTCTCCCTCCCGGCGTCCCTGGGCATGTCCCTGGCCCGCACGGGCCTCGCGGCCGGGGCCAAGCCCAAGCGCCGCGCGGCGAAGAAGTCCGGCCCCGCCGCTTCCGGCGACACCCTCGCCTCCCCGATGCAGGGCACGATCGTCAAGGTCGCGGTGGAGGACGGCCAGGAGGTCAAGGAGGGCGACCTGGTCGTCGTCCTCGAGGCCATGAAGATGGAACAGCCCCTCAACGCCCACAAGTCCGGCACGATCAAGGATCTGTCCGCCGAGGTCGGCGCCGCCCTCAACTCCGGCGCACCTATCTGCGAGATCAAGGACTGACGCACACGGCGACGACGAAAGGACCGCCGGGCAGATGCCCGGCGGTCCTCTTCAGTCCTTTCCCCGGCCGGTTCTTATGAGAAGAACCCGTACAGCCGCCGCACCCGCCCGTTCTCCACGGCGGCGAAGTCGTAGCCGACGGCGATCGGCTGACCGCCGGCCGGACCGACGTGCCAGGTGAACCGCGCCAGGTCGTGGTGGCTGCTCACCTCACCGGCCAGCGAGAAGACCGTGCCGGCGAGCTCCTTCTGGGTCTGCGCGATGTAGTCGTCGAGAGCGGCCCGGCCCTCGATACGCACGTTGTTGTCCACGTACTCCACGTCCTCGGTGAACAACGTGTCGATCGCGGCGCGGCGCTGGTCCGCGTCCAGGATGTTCCACGTCTCGATGTACTTCTTCACCAGCGCGGTGATGTCACTGCTCACGTGCTGTACTCCTTCTTTCTCGGTCTTCCCGGAGGGGGTTCCTGTGTTCCCGCAGGGGTTCCTGGACCGGTGACGGCCCCAGGTCTAGTGGCGCGGCCTGATGGCCACCGGCAGCTCGGCCAGGCTGCGGATGGCCAGCGCTCCGTTGGTCGGCGGTGTCGGGTTCCGCAGCTCGACGTCGTAGGCGACCAGGGCGTTGAGGGCGACCTCGGTGATCAGCTTGGCGATCGGCGCGGCCACGCAGAAGTGGATGCCGTGCCCGAACCCGACGTGCCGGGCGCCACGGCGGGTCAGGTCGAGGCGGGCGGGGTCCTCGTACACGTCGGGGTCGCGGTTGGCGGCGCCCAGCAGCATGAAGACCTCCTGATCGGCCTTGACCGGAACGCCACCGACCTCGGTGTCCTCGAGGGCGGTCCGGTTGATCAGCTGGACGGAGGTGTCGTACCTCATCAGCTCCTCGACGGATCCGGCGGCCTCCTCGGGGTGCTCCCGGTACCACTCCCACTGGTCGGGGTGGTTCAGCAGGGACAGCGCGGCGAGGCCCATCGCGGCCTGCGGGGCGCTGAAGCCGGCGAGGAAGATGTTCGCGACGGTGGTGAGCAGTTCGATCTCGTTGAGCCGCTCACCGTCCTGTTCGACGAGGACCAGCTCGCTCATCAGATCGTCCACCGGCTGCGCCCGGCGTTCGGCGATCAGCTCCTGGGCGATGGCGACGTAACCGTCGCGCGCCTTGAGCCGGTTCTGGAGCGCCTCGGGGCTGAGCGTGTAGGCGGGGTCGAGACCGCGGCCGGCGTCGTTGGCGTACTCGATGCACTGGGCGAGGTACTTCTCCGGCACGCCGACCAGGATGTTCAGGACGCCGGCGCCCAGCGGCCGGAACAGCCTGGCGGTGAGGTCCACCGTGCCGTGGGCGGCGGTCTCCTCGGCCGTCTCGGCCACCAGCTTCGCCGCGAGTTCCTCGGCGGGACGCCGCAGCCGCTCGATGGCGCGAGGGGTGAAGGCCTTGGTGACCAAGGCCCGTATCCGAGTGTGGTCCGGCGGGTCCATGAACATCACGGCGGGCTGGAGCCCCGCCGGGGTGGGTATCAGGGTGTCCTGGTAACCGGCGCCCTCGCCCCGCCCCAGCTTGGGATTCCGCAGCACCTGCTGGACGTCGTGGTAGCCGAGCACGGCCACGCCGGCGGCGGTGCGGATCACGGAGCCGCTTTCCGCGCGCAGCTTCTCGTAGGTGGGGTACGGGTCGGAGTGGAAGCCGGCGTCGAACGGGTCGTACGGCAGGACCTCGGGGAGGTCGTCGGTGGGAGCGGGCTGCACGGTCTCGGTCATGTCGGTTGTCCCGTCTGGTTCATTGCTGGTGTGCGATGGGCGTCAGCGGGCCTCGGCTGCCGGGACCAGTTCGACCGGCATGTCGAGGATCACGGTGTGCTTGTTGTTGGGGGCGTACACGACCGGTCCGGTGAGCCGGACTTCCGCCACCCGGTCCAGCAGGGCCTCCAGGAAGAGCCTGATCTCCAGGCGGGCCACCTGATCTCCCAGGCAGAAGTGGGTGCCCGTCCCGAAGGACAGGTGCGGATTGCGGGTCCGGCCGATGTCGAAGGTCTCGGGGTTGTCGAAGACCTCCTCGTCCCGGTTGGCGGACGGCCACCAGAAGGTCACCTTGTCCCCGGCCTTGATGAGATGCCCGCGGAGTTCGACGTCACGGGTGGCGGTGCGCCGGTTGTACGGGTTGGGGGGTGCCCAGCGGAGGATTTCCTCGATGGCCTGCGGAAGCAGGGAGCGGTCCTTGCGCAGGGCCTGCCACTGCTCGGGGTGCTGGGCGAGGGCGAGGACACCGCTGGCGATGGTGTTGCGGGGCTGCTCGAATCCGGTGATCAGCAGGAGTACGGCGTTCGCGTCGCGTTCCCGTGTGGTGAGCGGCGGCTCACCGTGCTCCTCGGCGATGGCGCCGCGCGCGAGGACGGAGGCGAGATCCTGTGCGGGTTCCTGGCGCTTTCGGTCCAGTAGCTCGGTGAAGTACGCGGACATGGTGTGGAAGACCTCGGTGGAGCCGGCGTCGACCGTGCCGGTCTGCCGGTTCACGAAGCCGAGGTTGACGCGCCCCCACTCGGTCAGCCGGTCCCAGTCGGCGCGGGGAGCGCCCAGCAGAAGGGCGATGGCACGCAGGGCATAGGGCTCGCTGAGGTCCTTCATGCAGTCGGCCCTGCCACCCCGGTCGAGAGCGGCGCCGAGAAGGTCGGCGGCAATCCCTCGCATCGGTTCGGCCAGCCCTTGGGCGACCTCTCCGGTGACGGCTGGACGCAGCAACCGCCGGATCAGCTCGTGCCGGGGGTTGTCCATCATGGCGAACAGCACACCGGCGTGCACGCCCATGGGAAGGTCCTCCAAATGCGAGCCTCCCCCGGCCCGGTCGCCGCCCCCCTGGGCAGAGAAGTCCTCGGAGGCCGCGGCGGCCACGATGTCGGCGTGCCGGGTAAGAACCCAGAATCCGTCGCCGTCCGCTGTCCGCCCGCCCGGGTGGAAGAGAACCGGCGCTTCCCGGCGCAGCCGTGCGAAGAGCCCGTAGGGCACGCCGGCGGCGAACCGGGACTGGTCCGCAAGGTCGAAGCCGCCCAGAACGGCGGGGAGTTCCTGGTCGCTGATCATTAGAGCCTTTCGGGATCAGGTTCCGCCACCGCTCAGTGGCGGACGAGCCGGTCGGCGCCGCCGCCGTCCAGCCAGCGGCGGCTGATCTTGGCGTGGTCGGGCGCAGTGGTCGGCTCCAGCCGTGCGAGCAGCCCGGTGAGCCGGTGGCGGGCCTCGACGCAGTACACGTCGGTGAGTTCCTGGGGGTCCCAGGACGGGTCACCGTCGGGTGTCCCGTCCGTGGCTGCCCGGGCCAGGACGGCTGTGGCGTTGAAGAGTTCGCCCGCGATGCGGCCGAGCAACACCACGGTGCGTTCCTTGGCGTACAGCTGCTCGGGGTCGGGATGGGTACGGGTCAGCTCGACGGCGATCCCCCGTACGTCACGGAGGTGCCGGCGAACGGCCGACAGGTGCGCCCGGTTGGCCGGTGACAGGGCCGCGGCCTTGTCCGTTGCGGCGGCGTCGGCCTCGGTACCGGCCTCGGTTGCCGCGTAGTACTCGGCCAGCAGAAGCCGGCCCAGCTGGTTGTCGAGCTGGAAGTCGACGTTGCCGGCGATGCGCAGTCCGCGCGCGTCGCGGAAGGCCCGTTCCAGGGGCACGGGGACGGCGCCTCGGCGGACCTTGCTGGCGACGGTCTCGAAGCCCTCGCCGCCGTAGAGCGACATGGTCCGGTCGACGATCCGCCAGGCACCGCGCACCAGGACGTTCTTGGTGGCGAACCGTTCGAACCAGCGGTCCGTCAGGCCACTGTCGAGCAGGCTCCAGCGAACGGCCGACTCCATGGCGTAGACCTCGGAGAGGGCCGAGGTGACGATCCGCTGGATCTCGTCGTACTCACCGAGGCCGCGGCCGTCGATGGCTCGCCGGCCCACGAACTCCCGTGTCCAGTCCAGGCAACGCTTGGCGATCGCGAGGGCTGGAGCACCAGTGAAGTGGATACGGCCGAGCAAGGCCACCAGACCGACGCGGTAGGGGAGTTGGTCCCCATCGGGGTCGAGGAGCACCTGCTCGGCGGGGACGAAGACGTCGTCGAAGCGCAGTGAGCCGTTGGGCAGCCCCCGGCTTCCCATGAACTCCAGGCGGGTGTCGACCCGAAAGCCCGGGGTGTCGCGGGTGTCGACGAAGCAGGCCCCGACCTTGGGGCCGCCGTCGCCGAGCACCGTGGCGGAGACTCCGATCAGGTCGGCCACCGGCCCGTTGCCGGTGAAGAGCTTCTCACCGCGCAGCAGATAGCCGCCGTCGACCGGCGTCGCGGTGAGCGTCGGCCGGGCGTTGTTCTGCCCGGAGCGGTCGGTGTCGCCGAAGCCCGAGACGGTGCCCTCGGCGAGTCGTCGGCTGACGAAGTCGCGCAGCGGGCCGGGGGGCAGGGCGGGCAGCATGGCGGCCGCGCCGACGCCGTTCTGGATGGCCACGATCTGCCCGATGGGCACGGAGTGGGCGCAGATCTGGCCGATGAGGCGGAAGGTGTTGTACGGCGACAGACCGAGGCCGCCCAGTTCGGGGCCGATGCCGAGCCGGAAGTAGCCACGGTCCTGCAGCTCGTCGAGGAGCCCGGCGGGCAGTTCGCGGGTGTCGTCCAGGTGCGCGGCGTCGACGCGCCGCGCGAAGTACGCCTCGGCGTCGGCCACGAGCCGGTCGCCGCGTTCCCTCTCCGCGGGGCTCTGTCGGGGGAAGTCCCGCCACCGGTGCCAGTCGAGGCGGCCGTCGCGCAGATCGGTCAGAAACGTGGCGGGGGTCGCGTCACCATCGGGCAGTACGGCGGTCATCACTCATTCCCTCTTTTCGGCGACAGGCGGCTTTCCATTGGCGCGCGACGTCAGGAACGCTAATGACGCTTTCCCCCTATCTCCAACCCCAGATCCGGGCACGGAACCCCTATTCCTTCCGAACTGCCGGGCCGCTCATACACCGGAACGCCGCCCGTTCCACGTGCCGAAAAATAGGGGTTGTCGCCGCGGGCATCCCGGCCCTACCTTCGCCGTAAGGTGAGCGAAGAGTGCTGCTTTCCACAGGAGCCGCACGTCATTTCGTCCGGCCCTCCGTTCCTGGTGACGCCCCCGCGCATGGGGACCCGGCTGGGCCGGATCACGACCGCGGGTTCATGGCCGGGCATCCCCCGACCGGCCATGAACCCGCCACTTCCCAGTCGTCACCCGGCCGGGGCATACCTCCCCGCAGGGTCCAGCGAGCGAGGTCGACCGATGCCGGTACCCGAAGACAACCCGAATCCCTGGACACGTGAATTCGCCGCGGCGGACGGAGGTGCGCCGCGGCTGGTCTGCTTTCCGCACGCGGGAGGGTCGGCGGCGTACTTCCGCCCGCTGGCGCAGGCCGTCGCTCCGGGAGTTCGGACGCTGGCACTGCAGTATCCCGGGCGACAGGACAGGCGCCACGAGCCCCTACTGGACAGCGTGCCGGCCCTCGCCGAAGCCGCCTTCGAGGCTCTGCGCCACGAGTTGACCGGGCCCTTCGCCTTCTTCGGACACAGCCTCGGTGCGGTGGTCGCCTTCGAAGTCGCGCGGCGTTTCGAACAGTTGACCGCGCAGGGGCCCACACGGCTGTTCGCGTCGGCGCGGCGCGCCCCGTCCGCTGTGCGCGAGGAACGGGTCCATCTGCTCGACGACGCAGGGCTGCTGACGGAGCTCGGGCGCCTCGGCGGCACGGACACGGCAGTGCTGGCCGACGTCGATCTGCGCGCCCTCGTCCTGCCCGTCGTACGGGCCGACTACCGGGCGGTGGAGACCTACCAGGCCGCCCGGGGAGCTCGCGTGACCTGTCCCGTGACGGTGCTCGTCGGGGACGCCGACCCAGTCACCCCGGTGTCCGACGCCGCTGCCTGGGACCGGCACACGGCCAAGGGCGCGGACGTCCAGGTCTTCCAGGGCGGGCACTTCTATCTCGACCGGCACACCGCCGCCGTGGCCTCGGCGATCGCCGCCGCGATATGAGCGCCGGGGCCCGCGAATACCCGCGCGCGGACGCTTATGGACGGAGCCCCTATAGGGGTTGCGGGGCCACCCGAGCCCGGCGCCGACTTCCGCTTCTACCCCTAACTTCGGGCAGAGCCGCCGGAGGTGGTGCCACCCCGTGATAGAAAATTTTCCGAAGCCATCCCGGAAGCACGCCCTCGACTTACAGGACGAATTTCATGGCATCGAATTCACAAAAGCCCGCCCATTCGACATACCCGCGAGAGTTACTGCATGAATTCCTGCTCGCGGCGGCGGCGACGTCACCGGATCGGCCGGCGGTGGTCGAGGCCTGCCCGACGGGCGAGCTGAGGACCGTGACCTACCGGGACCTGGAGCAGCAGGTCTTCGGCTACGCCGCGGAGCTGGACGCCCTGGGGCTGGCGATGGGCGACCGGGTGATCGTCGAGTCGGACAACTCCGCTGCGGCCATCGCGATGATCATTGCCTGCTCCTCACTCGGCCTGGTCTTCGTCCCGGTCAGCCCCCAGACGCCGCAGAAGCGGCTGGAGGCGATCATCGAGGCCGCCGAGCCCGTGCTGCACCTCAGGGCCGCGGAAGGAGACCGAGAGGACCTGCCCGAGTCCGTCGGTACCGGTGTCTTCGGCCCCGGCACCCTCGAGTGGCGCCGCCGGCCCGTGCCCCGCCCCCGGGTCCGGCGGGAGGCGGTGAGCGCCGATCCGGCGTACATCATCTTCACGTCGGGCACGACGGGTCGTCCGAAGGGTGTGGTGATGAGCCACCGGGGCGTCACGTCCTTCTTCCGCGGCATGCTCTACCACGGAATCGTCGAGGCCGACTCGCGCGTCGCGAGCACCGCGCCTCTGTCGTTCGACTTCTCCTTGCTCGACATCGGTCTCGCCCTCGGCAGCGGCGCGACCGTCGTTCCGGTGCCTCGCGACCGGCTGCACTGGCCGCGCCGATTCCTGCGCTTCCTGCGCGACGCGCGTGTCACCCACGTCAACGGGGCGCCGTCGGTCTGGCGTACGGCCCTGCGGCACGAGCCGGAGCTGCTGGCCGAACTGCCCGTCAAGGGAGTGCTGTACTCCGGCGAGGCGTTCCCGCTGCCCGAACTGCGGCATCTGCAGGAGCTGCTGCCCCAGGCCCGGATCGTCAACTGCTACGGCTCCACGGAGTCGATCGCGGCGTCGTTCACCGACGTACCCCGACCGCTGCCCGAGGAGACCGAGCTGATGTCGATCGGCTTCGCCCATCCGGGCGCGGAGATGATCCTCATCGGGGAGGACGGCGAGCCCGTGCTGGAGGAGGGGGGCCTGGGCGAGATCCACCTGCGCAGCCCCGCACTGTTCCTCGGCTACTGGGGCGACCAAGAGGCCACGGACCGGGCTCTGGTGCGCGACCCGCTGAGCCCCCGCTCCGGGCAACTGGTCTTCCGTACCGGCGATCTGGCCCGGCGCGGTGCGCACGGCGAGCTGTACTTCGCGGGCCGGGCGGACCTGCAGGTCAAGATCCAGGGCAACCGGGTGGAGCTCGGCGAGATCGAGCGCAAGCTCCTCGAGTTCCCGCACCTCGCGGCGGCGGCCGTGCTGCTGCGGGAGACACCCGACGGCGAACCGGTGCTCAGCGCCTGCGTGACGATGGACTCGGCTTCCCGCGCCTTCGACAAGGCCCAGCTGCGGTCGCACTGCGCAGAGGAGCTCCCGGAGTACATGATCCCGCAGGAGATCCATGTCCTGGACAAGCTGCCGGTCACCGCCAACGGCAAGGTCGACCGCAAGGCACTCATCGAACGCTTCACCGAACGCGACGATGAGACGGCCCCGCTGGAAGGACAGCCGGCATGACCAACCAAGGCATTGCGCCCAACCTCGCGCTGGACCAGCTCGTCGCCCGGCGGCGCGCGAAGGGCGAGTCGATCGTCCATCTCGGTTTCGGCGAGGCACGTCTTCCCGTGTTCCCGCCGCTGGCCCAGCGGCTGGCCGCGGGGGCCCACCGCATCTCCTACGGTCCGGTCGCCGGCGACGTCGCCACCCGGGCCGCGGTGGCCGGCTACTTCGACCGCAGGAATCTGCCCACCGATCCCGAGCAGATCGTGGTGGCCCCGGGCAGCAAACCGCTGCTCCTCGCCCTGCAACTGGCGATCCCGGGTGATGTCGTGCTGCCCCGGCCGGCCTGGAACACCTACGCTCCCCAGGCCCGGCTCGCGGGCAAGACGGTCCACGAGGTGCCGATCCCGGACGACTGCGGCGGCGTGCCCGAACCCGAGGCGCTCCTGGGCACGATCCGTGCGGCCCGCGCGGCCGGCCGCGACCCCCGCGTCGTGGTGCTCACCCTGCCGGACAACCCGACCGGGACGGTGGCTCCCCCGGAAGTGATCACCCGGATCGCCACCATCGCCCGGGAGGAAGACCTCCACATCGTCTCCGACGAGATCTACCGGGACCTGGTCTTCGATCCCGCCACAGTCGTCCTCAGCCCCGCCGAGGTGGCGCCCGAGCGAACCACCGTGGTCACGGGACTGAGCAAGAACCTCGCGCTCGGCGGCTGGCGCATCGGCACGGCGCGCTTCGCGACGAGCCCCGAGGGAGAACGGATCCGGGATCACGTCACGGCACTCGCCAGCGAGATCTGGTCCTCGTTGCCCGGCCCCATGCAGGAGGTCGCCGCCTACGCCTTCGCGGAGCCGCCGGAGGTGGTGCTGCGCCTGGCGGCCAGCGCCCGGCTGCACGGCACGGTGACCCAGGCGGTGTACGACAGCCTGGTGGGCGTAGGAGTGCTGTGCCGTCGCCCGACCGCGGGCTTCTATCTCTATCCGGACCTGCAGCCCATGGCCGAGAGGTTGCGGATACGCGGCATCACCGACTCCGCGTCCCTGCAACAGCAGCTCATCGACGAGTTCGGCATCGCCGTCCTGTCCGGTGCCGTCCTGGGTGACGACCCCGCGGCACTGCGGTTCCGGATCGCTACCAGCCAGCTCTACGGCGACAGCCCGGAGCAACAGCAACTGGCCCTGGAAGCCAACGATCCACTGACCCTGCGGCACGTGGCGGAGTCCCTCGCCCGCATCCAGGAGACCTTCACCCAGCTCTGCCGCTGATCCTGGCCCACACCGGGCGAGAGCACGCCCAACTTCAAGGAGTACCAGTGACATTGGCCAACGGCACCACGGCCACGCGGGTCCCCAGTCGTAAGTTCCAGGTCTACACGAGCAAGCACCTGGACGGACTCCTCGCTCGGGCCGGACTGTCCGAGCGGGAACGGCTGGCCGCGCGCGCGGTCGCGACCGTGCTGCCCTTCCGCACCAACAACTACGTCGTCGACGAACTCATCGACTGGGACGCCGCACCGGACGATCCGATCTACCGCCTGACCTTCCCGCAGGAGGACATGCTTCCCGAGGACGAGGTGGCGCATCTCGCGGACCTGCTGCTCCGCGAGGCCCCCCTCGCGGAAAGGAACCGTGCCGCCAACCGGGTGCGGGCCAGGCTCAACCCGCATCCCGCGGGCCAGCTCCAGCTGAACGTCCCTTCGCACGACGACCAGGAGCTCGCGGGCGTGCAGCACAAGTACGACGAGACTGTGCTGTTCTTCCCCAAGCAAGGCCAGACCTGCCATGCGTACTGCACGTACTGCTTCCGCTGGGCGCAGTTCATCGGCGAACCGGACCTCAAGATGGCCGGCGAGGACGTGGACCGGCTGCGCGACTATCTGCTCAAGCACCCCCGGGTGACCAGCGTCCTGTTCACCGGCGGCGACCCGATGATCATGACGGCTCATGTACTGCGCCGCTATATCGAGCCGCTGCTCGAACTGGAACAGGTCGAATCCATACGAATCGGCACCAAGTCCCTGGCCTATTGGCCTTACAAGTTCGTCACCGACAACGACGCCGACGAAACGCTCCGGCTTTTCTCCGACGTCGTTTCATCCGGACGCAATCTCGCTTTCATGGCGCACTTCTCGCATCCCCGGGAGCTCGAACTCCCCGTCGTGAGCGAAGCAGTTCGCCGAATACGAGAAACCGGAGCGGTCATACGCACCCAGGCGCCGCTCATCCGGTCGATCAACGACGACCCCGCCTTGTGGGAATCCATGTGGCGCTCGCAGACGGCCATGGGCATGGTGCCCTATTACATGTTTGTCGAGCGCGACACCGGACCGCAGGACTATTTCGCCGTCCCGCTGGCCAGGGCCTACGACATCTTCCGGACGGCCTATCAGAACGTCTCCGGGCTCGCCCGCACGGTCCGCGGCCCGTCGATGTCCGCCACCCCCGGAAAGGTGTGCGTCGACGGCGTGGTCGAGCTCTTCGGAGAGCAGGTCTTCGCGTTGCGTCTGATACAGGCCCGGAACGCCGAACTGGTCGGAAAGCCATTTTACGCGAAATACGACCCCGCGGCTGTCTGGGTGGACGATCTCAAACCCGCTTTCGCCGACCAATTCCCATTTGATTCTCCCCAATAGTCAGCTAGGTCTCGTTTGTGCCGAATGCGGCGGGGTCGGGCAATGCGGTCTCGGATATGTGAGGCCTCGACCCCGTCCAGCGCACACTCGAATCACTTCCGAATACGCATGGAACTCGCTTGACTGCGTGCTGTAACGTTCTGATCATGCTCTTCGGACTGCTAGGGCCGCTTGTGGCTTGGGGGGAAGACGGTGAGACGGTTCGCGTTCCGGAAGTCAAAGTTCGGATGCTGCTGGCCATCCTGCTCATCAACGAGGGCCAGCCGGTCTCGGCGGCGCGGCTGATCGACTATCTGTGGGACGAAGACGTACCCGCGAACCCGGCTTCCGCTTTAAGGACCAAGGTATCCATCCTCCGACGTCAGCTGGCCCGCCTCGACCCACGGGGACGCCAGTTGCTGGTCTCCACGCCGGCCGGGTACCGACTCAACGTGGAGCCGGACCGGGTCGACGTCACTCAGTTCCAGGACATCACCAACAAAGCGTACGAAAGCAAGGATCCGCAGGACCGGGCCTCGCGACTGGCCGAAGCGCTCGCCCTGTGGCGGGGCCCGGCTCTCGCGGACTTCAGCGAGCACGACTTCGCACAGGGCACGATCACCCGCCTCGAAGAAAAACGTCTCACCGCGATCGAGGAGTGGGCGGAAACGCGGCTGTTGCTCGGTGAGCACAGTCTGTTGGTGGGCGATCTCGATGACCTGGTGGTCCGGCACCCGATGCGGGAACGCCTGCGGGCCGCTCACATGCTGGCCCTGTACCGGACCGGCCGGCAGAGCGCGGCCCTGGCGAGCTACGCCGATCTCAGGAGCCGTCTCGGCAAGGAGTTCGGACTCGACCCGGGAGCCCAGGTATCGGCACTGCACGAGTCCATTCTGGCGAACGCGCCGGAGCTGGAACCCGCTGCGCCCCCCGTCACCTCGATCACGCGTCCTCGAATCAACATCCCCTCGGCGCTCACCGAGTTGATCGGCCGCGCGGCCGCGGTGCGGACGGTGAAGTCGCTGATCACCTCCGACCGGCTCGTCACGCTCACGGGCCCGGGAGGCGTGGGCAAGACGCGGCTGGCGCAGGAAGTCGCCCACCAGTTGGCGGCGGAGTACCCCGACGGTGTCTGGCTGGTGGAGCTGGCGGAGATGCGCGGGCGCACCGCGCAGGGCGGTCGGCCGTCGGTCACCGAGGTCGCCGAGAGCGTGTCCGCGACGCTGGACCTGCGCGACAACATCGGCCGCATCGGCGGGCTGCCTCTGGACACCACCAGCAACGTGCTGACCAAGCTGGGCGCCGCCGTGCGCGGCAAGGACATGCTGCTCGTCCTGGACAACTGCGACCACTTGATCGAGCCCGTCGCCGAACTGGCGGACATGCTGCTGCGCTCCAGCCCGAAGCTGCGGGTGCTGGCCACCAGCCGCGAGCCACTCGGGCTGCTGGGCGAGGTCGTCTGGTCCGTGCTTCCGCTGGAGTTGCCCGAGACCGGCGAGGGCGCACCGGAGAAGCTGCTGCAGGACAGCAGCGCCGTGCGGCTGTTCGTCGAGCGCGCGAAGGCGGCTGTCGCAGGGTTCACCCTGAACCGGGACAACGTCGAGGCGGTGGCCGCCCTCTGCCACAAGCTCGACGGCATTCCGCTGGCCCTGGAGATCGCCGCGACCAGCCTGCGGGTACTCGACCCGCACGAGCTGCTGACCCGGCTGGACGACCGCTTCGCCCTGCTCGACCACGGGCCACGCGGGGCACCCCCGCGTCAGCAGACCCTCCGGGCCGTGATCGACTGGAGCTGGCAGGTGCTCGACGAGCCCGAGCGGGCCGTCCTGCGCCGTCTCGCCCTGCTCAAGAGCGGCTGGACAGTCGAGTCGGCCGAGACGGTCACCGCCTTCGGGGACATCGCCAAGTCTCAGGTCTTCCCGTTGCTGGCGCGGCTGGTGAACCGCTCGCTGGTCGCCACGGTCCGCTCCTCCACCGGCACCCGCTACCGACTGCTCGGAGCGGTTACCGCCTACAGCCTCGAACGACTGGAGGACGCCGACGAGTTCGAGGAGACGCAGCGGTTGCGGGATCTGCACTACACCGGCCTGTGCGAACGTGCCCTGCCGCACCTGAAGGGCGTCGGACAGAACGAGTGGCTGCGCCGGCTGGACGCCGACCTGCTCAACACGCGTGCGGCACTGGAGAGTGCGCTGCGCGCCGAGGAGCCGGTCCTCGCGCTGCGCATGACCAACGCCCTGTCGTGGTACTGGCTGCTGCGTGGTCGGCTCGACGAGGCACACCGGTGGACCAGCCTGGCGCTGGCCCGGGTGACCGAACCCAGCAGCGAGTCGGCTGTGGCATCCGCCTGGCAGGCCGGCTTCACCATGCTGGTCGGCGCCGAGTCCGACGGCCCGGAGCAAACCGCCGAAGTCCTTCGGAACTTCGAAGAGTTCCCGGACGAGCACAACCTGGCGTTCGCGGAATGGTTCCTGGGATACGCGCAACTGAGCATGGGCAACATCGACGACAGCGAGGTGCTGGTGCTCAGCGCCCTGCGCAGGTTCAACAAGCTCCGCGACCAGTGGGGGGTGGCCGTGGCCCTGAGCACGCGCAGTCTGCACAGCATCTTCCGCAGCGACTGGCGGGCGGCGCAGCGCAACGGCGAGATCAGCGAGCGGATCTTCCGGGAACTCGGCGACCGCTGGGGGCGGCTGCAGGCGCTCGACACCCTCGCATCGCTGGCCGAGATCGCCGGTGACTACGTCCGGGCCGGCCGGCTGAACCGGGAGGCGCTGCACATCGCCGAGGAGCTCGGTCTGTGGAGCGAG
The DNA here is from genome assembly GCF_055562795.1 of Streptomyces sp. NPDC016851. Classification (NCBI taxonomy): domain Bacteria; kingdom Bacillati; phylum Actinomycetota; class Actinomycetes; order Kitasatosporales; family Streptomycetaceae; genus Streptomyces; species Streptomyces sp. NPDC016851. The sequence goes on along the minus strand of NZ_JBVHEP010000001.1, from coordinate 586,208 downwards.
GTCTCCCACAGCCTGTCCCGGCTGGGGCGGATCGCTCTCCTGGAAGGCTCCTATGCCCAGGCGGACGAACTGCACGAGCGGGCGGCCCGCCTGGCCCGGGAACAGAGCGACCACATCGGCGAGCGGTACGCGGAGATCGGCCTGGCGCTCTCCGCCCGCCGGCAGGGCGAACTCGACGTGGCGGAAGAACGGTTGTGGCGGCTGCACCAACGCGGGTCGGGCGGCAGTCCCGACCACAGCGACGCCCTCGTCTTCGGCGAACTGGGCTTCATCGCCGAACTGCGCGGTGACGCGGCCGAATCGACCCGGCTCCATCTGGAGGGCTACCGGGTGGCGCACCGGCTCGGGGACCCACGGGCGGTGGCCCTGGCCCTGGAGGGCCTGGCGGGGGCACGCGTCGTGGCCGGCCACTTCGAGGACGCGGCACAGCTCCTCGCCGCCGCCGAAGCCGCCAGGAAGTCGGTGAAGGTGCCGCTGCCCAAGGCCGAACGCGCGGACGTGGACCGTATCGAGGCGGCCGTACGTGACCATCTCGATCTCAGGACCCTGTCCGAGGTGTGGCGGCAAGGGGCGCGCCTCAGCCCGGAGGACTGTCTGCGGCTGATCCTGGGGATCGACGACATCCCCACTGCCCTGCCGTTGAGCTCGTAGGGGATGCATGACTCCTCCGCTGGCGGCAACGCGGCGTCGGGGGGGGGGGGGGGGGGGGGGGGCGGGGCCCCCCCCCCCCCCCCCCCGGCGGCGCGCCGCCCCCCCCCCCCCCCGCCCCCCCCGCCCCCCCCCCCCCCCCACCCCCCACACCCCCCGGCCCGGGCGTTTGTGTTGGTGGGTGTTCATTCCCCCCGCGGGGGGGGCCCCGGGGGGGGGGGGGGGGGCGCCGCCCTCCGGCCCCCCCCCGCGCCCGCTGCCGGCGCGGTCCGGCCGGCCTGCGCCCGTAGGTCACCGGTCCGCGACCGCCGCCTCATCCCGGACCAGTTGCACGATGGCGTCGATGGTGCGGAAGTTGTCCATCCGCATCGCGTCCTCGGGGACGCTGATCCCAAAAGCCTTCTCGACGAACCGGACCAGCTCGACGGCGAACAGGGAGTTCACGTAACCGAGCGCGAAGATGTCGTCGTCGCCGGCGATGTCGGCCTGCGGATAGCGTTCGGTGATGAACCGGCGGACCGTGTCGTGTTCCGGCGTCATGCGCTCGCCTCCGGCTGCTCGGCCCAGTTCGGCTGCTCCAGGATCTCCAGCACCGCGGCCGAGTACGCCCATCCGTTACCCACGCCGCACAGCACCACCTTGTCCCCGGGGCTCACCTGGCCGGTCTCGAGCAGGTGGGTGAGGCCGGCGGCTTGGTCGCCGGCGCCCAGGTGGCCGACGGTGCGGCCCCAGGGCCACGTCGTGCGGGACTCGTCGATGCCCATGGCCTTACGGGACTCCCAGTCCTGCAGGACGCGGCCGACGGCCGGGAACACGAACCGCGTCACGTCGTCGACCGACACACCGGCCTCGTCCAGCGCCGTCCGCAGGGACTCCTCCTGGTTCCTGGTGATGCTTCCGATGACCCCGAGCAGATCCGCTCCCGCGGCGAAGTACCGCTCCTTGCGGGTGCGCAGGTCGACGGGCCACCCCTCCTCGCCGGGGGCCTGCGTCCAGCTGTCGCCCCGGTAGACCTGCTCGTGCGTGGCGTCGCCGATCACCACCGAGGACAGCAGCCTGGCCACCCCCGGCTCACGGGAGAGCACCATGCCGGTGGCGCCGTCGGACAGGATCATGCCGTTGTCCGTGCGGAAGCGGTTCCAGGCGGGGGCGTTGAACTTATCCGCGGTGGTCAGCAGCGCCGCGGCGGAGCCGGACGAGGCGGACAGGTAGGAGGCGGCCAGGTGCAGGGCGGCCATGCCGCCGTTGGACGCCTGGCGGACCTCGATGGCGGCGGCGCTGCCACCGACCGTCCGGCCCTGGACGTACGACGCCGGCGCGAACTGGTCGACGCCCTGGTGCCCGATGTGCGCATGGAGCAGCAGCGTCACCTCCTCCGGCGCCGTGGCGGACCGCTCCAGCGCGCGGCGGGCGGCCGTCACGGCCATATCGACCGGGACGTCGGCATCGGCCGCGACCCGGACGCTGGCGAGGTCGTCGGAGATCGCCTCGTCCTCGTCGTACCGGCCGTCGGCGACGGCGTCGCGTACGTCCTCCCGGCGACCGAGCCACATCGCCGTGCCGGCCACATAAACATCGGACCATTTCATGTGCAACAACCTCGTCATGAAGAGTCGAAATACGGGCAGTATCACGGGCGGAATTTCGCCGCTACCCAACGGATTTCGCGCTCGAATTCGCTATGAATGTCAGCGGATCACTACGCGTCGATTCGCTTGCACGCTACGAGTCGGCACCCCCTAATCACAACCCGGCCCACGCAGGTCGTGACCCCTATTTCTCAGGCGGCGCTCGCCCCGTCCACCGCGTCGTCCACCAGGTCGTCGGGAAGATCTTCCCGCCGCTTGACCTTCAACTTCCGGTAGACCCGCGTGAGGTGCTGCTCCACCGTGCTCACCGTGATGAAAAGGCGGCGAGCGATCTGCCGGTTGCTCATGCCGCGCGCCGCCAGGGCAGCGACCCGCAACTCCGCCTTGGTCAGCACATCCGTCGACGCCTGCGGGGCGGCGGCGTGTTCGGTCGCCTCGCGGTCGCCCCGCTCGACTCCCGACTTCGGGGCAGGGATCGCACCGACGCCATCGAGCAGTCGCCCGGAACGCCACTCGAGCATCCTCGCCTTGCTCTCCTGCCCGACGGCACGCAGCGCGTCGGCCTGATCCGCAAGGACGTACGCCAGTTCGATAGGCGCTTCACGCCCTGCCAGCGTCTCCACCGCCTGTTCCAGCAAGTTGAGGCGCTCGTACACCGGACCGCACAGGGCCAGGGCCCACAGAGCTCTCGCGCGCTCACGCCCGGTGTGCGGCGCGCACCGCTCCAGTTGCTCCGTGGCCAGTTGCCGGGCCTGACGCTCACGCCCCAGGCGCAGGCAGGCCCGTACCGCGTCGGTACGCCACGGGAACAGCGCGGGTTCGTCGCAGTTCCAGGCAGAGACCCGTCGGCCGACCGTCAGGAAGTCCTCGAGCGCCGCGGCCGGCTGATTGACGGCGAGGAAGTACCTTCCCCGCGCTGTCAGATAGCTCATGCCGAGGGGCGAGCGGAACATCGCCGCCGGCAACGCGACACGGGTGAGCTCCGCCGCCCGCGCATAGTTCCCGGTCAGCGTGAACACCTGGAGGAGCACCCCCAGCGGCCGCCCGGCGCCGATCCCCCAGTGCTCGACGGGCACGAGGGTCAGCGCCGTCTCCGCGTGCCGTTTCGCCTCGCCCAGGGCACCGCGCCGCAGTGCGATCTCCGCGCGCGTGGCCGCGTACATCGCGCGCCAGATGCGCGAGGGGTTGCTGTCGGCCTCGGCCTGGTAACTCTTCGCCCAGCGGTCGGCGGCCAGCGTGTCGTCCGCCGCGGCGATCACGAGCAGGGCCACCACCAGATCCAGCATCGCGACCACGCCCACCTTGGAGGCCCGCAGGAGTCGCTTGGCCTCCTCCACCACCTCGGGCGAAGGACCGGCGGTGAGGGCCGACTTCAGCAGTTCCACGGCTTCTCTGCCGGGAACGTTGAGCACGCAGCACCCTTGCTGCGGCTCAGCGGACCCGACCATGGCCTGCGCGGACTCGGGATACACCACCGTCAACCACATCCGCAGCGCTTCCGCGGCACTCGCCGTGGCACTGTCACACCCCGGGAGAGCATCGACCCTGCGCAGCGTCTCCACGGCACTCCGGCTGTCGCCCAGCACCAACTGGAGCATGCCCACGGAGGCTGCCAGGGCCCCGGTCAGCTCATCGTCGAGTACGGCCCTGGTCAGGAGCGGCACCCGCCGCGCGGCGGCACCGGGGTCGACGTGGAACTCGACGCCGGCGAGCATCGCCGTCGTCCTCAGCCCCGTGAGGCGGTCCTGGTTGCTGCGGGCCGCCGTCTCCAGGAGGTCCAACGCGAGCCGGGCCTCCTGCACGGACCAGGCGTGCGCGGCCGCCTCCTGGAGGACCGGGACGTCGTGCTGGCGCACCGTGTGACCGACGGCCAGCAATTGCCGGGCCACGATGGGCGCCGGGACGTTGTGCTGGATCATCAGGTCGGCCGCCCGGCGGTGCTGCTCACTGCGTTCCTCGTACGTCATCGCGTCGAGCAGGATCGTGCCGGTGCCCTGGTGGCGGAACCGCACACCGTGCACGAGGCCGAGCTGGTTCAGATCACGCAGGGCCCGGTCCGTCGACTTGCGGTCCAGGCCGAGGAACTGGCCGAGCAGCCGTTCGCTCACGGCGTCGCCGAGCACCGCGATGGCCCGGGCCGCTTCGAGGCCGGTGCAGTCACAGCGGTGGAGGCAGGCCAGCAGCGCCTTGCTGTATTGCGCGCCGAGGGTCAGCGGACCATCGCTGCCGGCGGCCGCCAGACGGTTGTCGTCCACCAGACCCCGCGCGAACTGCGGGTTGCCCCCGCAGATCGCGTGCATCTCCGCCGCCCAGCGCTGCGCGGCCACCCGTCCGAGCTCGTGTTCCAGGAGCTCCCGGGTGCCGTGCGCAGTGAGCGCGGGCAGTGGCACCGGCACCGAGTACGGCGACGGCGGGATATCGGCGTGGTACGGCAGATCGAGCAACGTGCCGTCGCCCGGAACGGTCAGGATGACGAGCAGCCGCGCCGCGCGCACCCGGCGCACCAGGGTGAACAGGCTCTGCATCGATGCGTGGTCGGCGTAGTGGATGTCGTCGATACCCACCACCAGCGGACCGGCGGCCGACTCCTGCTCGACCAGTTCCAGCAGCGCCCGGTGAACACGCTGGAAGGTCCTGCCCGCGATGGGCGAGGACGGGTCCCGTGCCAGCACCTCGGACAGGTTGTCGTTCACAGCCGGGAACAGCTCGGCCACCGGATCGTGCGGCAGATCGGAACCGTCGAAGAGCTGGGTGAGCACACCGAACGGGACCTTCTGCTCGGTGCGGGAGGCCGTTGCCGCCAGATACGAGGCGCCGGCGGCAACGGCTTGGGCGGCAAACGCGTGCATCAGCTCGGACTTGCCGAATCCCGCGGGCCCCGACACCACTGCCAGCCGTGGGCTGCCCCGACGGGCAGCGGCCAGTAGTTCGTGGAGCACCGCGAATTGCTCGGCGCGGTCGTACAACCGTGGTGCTACGACATCGGGTCCCTGCGCCCTCCATCTAGAGGGCCGTTCTATCGGTACGGACTCACGCATTTGCCATTCCCCCATTATTTGAATTGGGCGGTCAAGCCCGGCTGTCCCCCACGGAAGCGACGTCCACGGACGGGCTCTCGTCTGTGTCCGCGGTGTGCGAGGTGTCCTCGCCACCCTGCGCGGTGGTCTTGAGCACCACGAGGGCGAGTACGGCCAGGACAGCGGCGATGGCCGCGTTGATGCCGGCGCTGATGTTGAGTCCGTCAGCGAACGCGTCGCGCGCCGCGGCGAGCAACTCGGGCATGTTCGCGGCGGCATCCGCCGCGCCGGCCATCGAGTCGCGCACGTCCTCGGCCACGCCGGCTTCCAGGCCGGACGGAACGGCATCCTCGATCCCGCTGCGGTAGACGGCCGTGCCGACGGTGCCGATGGTGGCGACACCGAACGCGATGCCGAACTCGGAGCTGGCTTCCGACAGGGAGGCAGCCGAACCGGCCTTCTCCGGCGGGGCCGAGCCCACCACGAGATCGGTGCCGAGCACAAGGACCGAGCTGGTACCGACGAAGGCGACGGTGACGCCGGTGATGAGCACGGGCAGTCCGGAGACACTGTCCACCTGCGTCAGCAGCAGGTAGCCGACGGCCGAGATGCCCATGCCGATGCCGACCACCACACGCGGGGCCAGACGGGCGGCGAGCGCCGGGGTGGCCATCGAGCCCGCGACCATGCCGATTGCGGAGGGCAGCATCCACAGACCCGCCTTGATGGGCGACATGCCCTCGACGGACTGCAGGAACTGCGTGTAGAAGAGCACCGTCCCGCCGACCGTCGCCATGCTGAGCAGCAGCACGACCAGGGAGACGCTGAACGCGCGGTGCGAGAACAGGTTCAGGTCGATCAGCGGCTCATCCAGCTTCCGCTGCCGGCGCACGAAGACGACGCCGAAGACCAGACCGACGAGGATCCCGGCGAGGGTCTGCGGGTCGACGCCTTCCTCCGCGAACCGCTTGATGCCGTAGATGACCGGCAGCACGGCCAGCAGGGACAACGCGACGCTGCCCAGGTCGATGCGACCGCCGCTCGGATCCCGGTACTCCGGGAGCAGGACAGGCCCGGCCACCAGCAGCAGGAGCATGACCGGAACGCCGATCAGGAAGACCGAACCCCACCAGAAACTGTCCAGCAGCAGTCCGCCGACCAGCGGGCCGATGGCCGTACCCGCGGAGAAGCACATCATCCAGACGCCGATGGCGCTGCCGCGCTGTTTGGCGTCCTGGAACATGACGCTGATCAGCGCGAGCGTGGACGGCATGAGCGTGGCGCCCGAGATGCCGAGCAGGGCGCGCGCGAGGATCAGCATTTCGGCGCTGGAGGCATACGCGGCCAGAACCGACGCTGCGCCGAACGCGGCCGCGCCGATGAGCAGCAGCTTGCGGCGGCCGATCCGGTCACCGAGCGTCCCCATGGTGACCAGGAAGCCCGCGATCATGAATCCGTAGATGTCCATGATCCACAGCAGCTGCGAACTGCTCGGCAGCAGGTCCGCCCCGAGATGGGGCACCGCCAGATACAGGACGCTCATATCCAGCGCCAACAGCAGGGTCGGTAGGGCCAGGATTCCCAAGCCGATCCACTCGCGGGTCCCTGCCCGCGGCGGAATTCCGGCTGATGAGGGTGATGACATCGTGAGCATCCCTCTTCTTGTCAGGCGTGATGTCGAAGTGAGTGAAAAGAACACGAGCCGGAAAGGCGGCTGGCGAGATCGGCCCCCCGACCGCCACGGTCCCGCGACCGTCGCCAGTATGCTGAGCAGGGATTGTGTAAACATGTTGAAAGCCTTTCGGCCCTCCGAATCCCATCCCGTGCGGCCGAAACCCTCGTCTCCATCAAGCGCGTGCGCAGCACCCGACTTGAGGGGCCATCAGGAATCCCAACCGTATGGTTGCCCGGCCAGACCCGTGCACGACTCAGCACCAGGGGATCGAAGGGACAACCATGCACATCGGAGTCATCGGCGCCACCGGCGGTATCGGCAGCCGGGTCGTCACCGAAGCTCTCGGCCGGGGACACCGCGTCACAGCGCTGACCCGCGATGCCTCGCTGATCAGTGAGAAACCCGGTGACGTGGCCGGCCAGGGCGACATCGAGTGGAAGAGCGTCGACGTACTGGACGCGGACAGCATCGCCGCGATCCTGCCCGGGCTGGACGTCCTGATCAGCGGGTTCCAGCCCGGGAACGCCGCCAAGGACCTGGCCGGCGCCGTGCGCCGTTCCATAGCCGAGCCCACCCTCTTCTCCACCGCTGCCCGGGCCCTGCTGACAGCATTGGAGAGCCACCCGCGCACCCGCCTCGTGGTCATCGGCGGCGTCGGCAGTCTGGAGGTCGAGCCCGGCCGCGTCCTGGCCGACTCCGACGAACTGCTGCACGCGACCCTCGACGAACTCGGGCTTCCCCGGGAGTACGCCGCCGCGGTGCGCGGCCACCGGGACGCCCTGAACGTGCTGCGCAACTCCAATCGGAGGTGGACCTACTTCAGCCCCGCCAAGGAGATCTTCCCGGGTGAGCGCACCGGCCGGTTCCGCCTCGGGGGCGATCAGCTGGTGGTGGACGCGGACGGGCGCAGCCGTATCTCCATGGAGGACGCGGCTGTGGCACTGGTCGACGAGGCGGAGCTACCCCGGTACGTCCAGCGCCGATTCACGATCGGCTACTGACAAGGTCTTCCGCCTCTGGACAAGAAAACGAAGAAACCGCAGGTCGTATGCCCGACCTGCGGTTTCCCGTGGAGCCGCCTTCGGGATTCGAACCCGAGACCTACGCATTACGAGGGCTTGCATGATCGTGACGCGTGCTGCTCCCTGATCACGCTCGGTCCGGTCTTACCTGGTCAGAGGCTTATCGGTCTCGACCGGCATGATGCCCGGTCCAACGGGTGCTGCGCCGTCCGCTCACGCGTCGCTCACGCAGCCACTGCGGAGCCCCGAGAGACCTACCCCAACTCAAGAGTCGGCCGTCATCGCCGCCGATGCCTTCCTCAGGGACCGAGCGCGGGAGCAGACTGAGCGAGCGATCTCATGGGATGACGATGTCCTCAATGCCTTGGAAGCCCTTGAAGCATCCCCATGGGCCGGCGCTGAAGATGTGCCCTCTGCCCTTGAGGGTCTTTGAGACGGGTGAGACACCCAACCGTGGCCTCTTACCGTACTGGCTGGCCTACTCTGGGCGCTCAGGAGGTTACGGGGGTGAGGGATGCGCTGCTCAGAGAACTGGCCGACAGAGTCAGGGTCTTCGGTAACGGCGGGGTGCCGGATGTCGTACTCGACGATGCGGGGGGCAAGGCCGCCGCAGAACTGATGGCGGTCGCAGGCGAAGCCCTGGACGAGCAAGGCTCGGTGGACACCGACGTCCTGCACACGGTCGCGGCGTACCACTGGGCTCGGTCTCTCAGCCACGATGACGTTGAGTTGTCGACCGCCGATCACAAGATGGCGATGCATGTCTTCGGCCTGCTGTATTTGGTCGATCACCGGCGTGTGCCCCGCGCGTTGTGGTCCGAGCTCACCGAGGAGACCGGCCACGATCCGTGGCAGGACCCTGTGGACCACGCAAGCGATCTCGTACTGGATGCCGAGGAAGGCGGCGATCCGTCCGTACTCGACGAGGCGATAACCCTGCTCCGCAGCTCGCCTGCCGGCCCCTACCGCGACACCACTCTGGGCCTCACCCTCCGCCACCGAGCGGTGGTCGCCGACCGCCCGGTGGCCGACCGGCTGGCCGATGCCGACTCCGCTGTCGAACTGCTCACCAGTGTGGCCGCACTTCCCGAGGAGTCGCCTACCCGGCGGGCTCGACGTCGCGTGAGCCTCGCGGGCGCCCACATGGAGCGATTCGGGCTCTCCGCCGACCACGCCGACCTCACCGCGGCGGAGTCCGCCGCGCGTACGGCGATCACCGAGGCGGCGGAAGGCTCCGGCGAGCAGGCGGATGCGGCGGCGAGCATCGGCGTGTCCCTCGGCCGTCGTGCTGAGGAGACATCCCATCCGGAAGCGGTCGGCCTGCTGCGGGAAGCCGTATCCTGGCTGCGCCTGGCGGTCGATCTCGAGACCGCCTCGGGACGGGAGTCGGACCACCGCACGAACCTCCGCAGGGCAATGCGGCTCCTCCTCGCCCGTACGGTTGTGGGCCCTGAGGAGGAGCGGGAAGGTGAGGTGGCGAGAGCCGCCCCGCCGCTCGCGTCAGGCAGTGCGCGCCAAGCCCGGGCCCTCGCCGAGCTGGGCTCGAAGATCGTCGCGCGGATCATTCCGGAGGGTGAAGCGGTCCGCCGTGCCGTGGACCCGGCCTTCGCGCTCTCGCGGGAGGCCGTCGACGCGGTGGTGGCCGGTGCCATGGACCTCGTCGGCTCCGGTGCGCCTCAGGACGCGGTGCCCGCGCTCACCCTCGCTCTGGAGGCCGCCTCCGCACGGTGGGGAACGGTGCCCGAGAGCCCCTGGTGGAGGGCTGCCGACGCTTATGGCGAGGCCGCGCGTCTGAGCCTGGTCGGACGTCCCGACGGGATGCTGTTCCGCCGCGCCCACGACGCTGTGCGGACCCAGATCGAAGTACTGCACGAACGCGACGAGACCGACGAGCTCGCCGAGACCCTCTTCGCCGCCGGACTGTTGCACCTCAGTCCGTATTTCGGCGAAATGCCGGGCATGGCCTTCGACAGCGCACTCAGCGTCTGGTGGGACCGTCAGGACCGTTATCGGTCCCTCTACCCGGACGACCCCGCCCACGCCGCGGGACCGGACATGCCGTCCCCCGCGGAAGCTGCGGCGGCCGCGGTCGAGTACCTCAGAGATGCCGCGGATCTGTCGTCGGGGCATGCGCTCGGGCGAGTCCTCAAGTCCCTGGCTGAGGCGTTGTCCTTCCTCGCCGGGATGCGGGAGGAGTCGTACGACCGGGAGATCCTGCTGACCGCCCGGAAGGCGTTCGACGTCCTGGACCCGCTGCGCGATCCACTGGCCCGTCTGTACACGCTCCGCATCCTGCACCTGTTCGGCGAAGTCGCCCTTCCGGACGGGCTGCCCGGCCTGCTCCCCGTCCCCCTCTCGGCCGTCCGGGCGCGACAGGGCGAGCACGAAGCCTCATGTGTCTTCGCCGAGGCCCTCACCCTCGCCGACGAGGCCCGCCGGCTCGACCTGCAGGCCCAACTGCTCGACGCGGCCGACCGCGAACTGCCCGATCTCTCGCAGGACTCCCACCGCCGACTGCGCTGGGCGCGCGAGGTGCACTGCCTCGCCGACGACCGGCTGGCCTGTTTCCCGGAGTCGGCGCCGGTGGACGCAGTCGCCGCCGAGGTACGGTCCCGCGCAGTAGCCGAGGGGTGGTCCGCCGCCGGACTTGCGGCGACATTCATTCATCTCGCGGCCCATGCCGATCCGGCTGAGACAGGTGACGCCGCCCGCGATCTCATCGAAGAAGCACGCCGGTTGGAGCCGGAGCTCTTCCTGCGGCACGTTGACGCGCTGCATTATCTCGACGCCGTACTCGCTCACGACCTGGGCGTGCGTGCCGAGAGGGAACAGCAACCGGAGGCCGCCGCCCGTGATTTCGCATCCGCCGCCTTCCAGTTCGGCCTGTGCGGTCAGATCGATCTCGCCCTCGCCTCCCTCGATGCCGGGCTGGAGTGTGCCCACGCCTGCGACGGAAGGTCTGCCGACCGAGCGGCCCACGCCCTGGTCCCGGCGTCCGTGTTCCTACGTCACGGGACGGACGAGACGGTGGACTGGAAACTGCGGGACCTCTACCAGTCGCTGACCTTCAAACTGACCGACACCACGGTCAACTTCTCCGCGTTGTCCGCAGTACACCAAGCCGCGAAAGGCATGGACTTCACCATCGCCGCGGGGCATCCGGGTCCGCTGGAGTTCACGACGGCTCTGGACCGGATCCTCGACCGCGCACAACTCGGCGAGGCGGCGCTGCCCGGCCCGCTCCCCGACTTCGAACTGCCCGGCGGGGCCGAGACGGCCATGCTGTTCTACCTGGGTTCCGGCGAGGCTGAACCGGACAGCGATGCCGAGGCCGAAGTGCGCAACCTGCAGCGTGCCGCCGATCGCAGGATCAGCCGGGAACTGCGCACGTCCCGGCAGCCCGCGCACCTCCCACTGCTGCACGTCGACGAAATCCAAGCCCTGCTGCCCGATGAGACGGTGCTGCTCTCGCTCTTCCTCAGCCAGGTGCGCCACCAGGGCTCGGCCAACCCCGTCATGGCCCTGCAAGGGCTGGCGATGACCCGCGAGGGCCTCGCCTGCCGCACGACGGTGTTCCCGGACATCGAGGGCGGGCTGTACCGGGTGTTCAAGGCCGGCCACACCCTCAACGTGTCGCACGCAGCCCCACAGATCGCGGAACTGCGCCGTGAGATCACCGCAGACCCACTGCACCGCCAAGTGACCCGCACCGCCCAGCGGGTCCTCGCCCACGACTCCCGCACCTACCTGGCCGGGTTCACCGATGCCCTGCCCTCCTGGCTCACCGAGGGCAAGACCCATCTGTGCGTCTGGCCGAACGGCCCGCTCCACTACCTCCCCTTCCACCTGCTCTCTGCCGACGGCCGCCCGGTGGCCGACGACTGGACCGTCACCCAGGTGCCCGGCCTGTCCTTCCTCAGCCGTCCGGCCCCGCCCACCCCGCCCTCACCACGTCAGGCGTTGGCCGCCTTCGCGTTCGACAGCGGCGGCACGGACTCCCTGGAGGCCCACACCGCACGGATCGCCGCCTCGATGGGCGAGGCCGACCCGGTTCTCGGGACGGCCGCCACGCCCCGCCGTTTCCTCGAAGCGCTCCCCGGAGCCCGCTACGTCCACGTAGCGGCCCACGGGTCGCACAACGAGTGGGCACCCTGGCACCAGTGCCTGTATTTGGCGCCGGATCCGGAGAACGGCGACGACGGTCGAGTCTTCGCCCACGACATCCTCAGAACCGACCTGCGCGGCGTCGAACTCGTCACCATGAGCGCCTGCGAGTCGGCCCTCGGCCGCTTCGACATCAACGACAACCTGCACGGCCTGCCCGCCGCCTTCCTCTCGGCCGGTGCCGCCGCCATCGTCGGCTGCCTCTGGCCGGTCGCCCCCGACGTGGCCACCGGCTTCTTCGGCACGCTCTACGAACAGCTCGCCGCCGACCCGGACCGGCGCACCGCCTTCCGTACCGCCCAGTCCGCGACCCGCGCCCGCCACCCCGCCTACCGCGACTGGGGCGCCTTCTGCTTCATCGGCGACTGGCGTACTACCACCGATCCCTCCCACGGAGCCATCGAATGACCCCTCTCGACGAGCCGACCGAAGCGGCAGCACCGACCTACGACATCGACCTCGTGCCGACCCTCCTCCTGGGAACGCCCACCCCCCAGCCCTCTCTGACAGGGCGGATCTCGCTGGGCATCCCGGTCGTACGTCCCCTCACCGCCGCGCAGGCCGCCGAGGGCGACGGGGACTGGGGGGACTTCCTGGAGTCGCAGGCTGGCCAGTACGACTACCTGCTCCTCAGCCTGGTCTGTTCGTTCCGTCCTTCCCCCGACGGAACTCCCTTCGTGGACGCGGGCATCGGCATCCGGCTGGAGGCTCCCGACGAGCCGGCCGCCCGGCAGCCGATCGCATGGTCCATCTCGCCGAAGAAGCGAGCCTTCCCTGTGACGCCTTCCACCCGACTGAAGTTGACCGCCAAGCTCATGCTCGTCGAAGCCGGTGTCGAGTACACGCCGGAACAGGGCGGTCGTGAGGAGTTGTTCGTGGTCGGCATGGGCGAACGCGACAGCGACCCGGAGTGGCGGTTCAGCGCCACCACTGGCACACCCCTGGTCGGCGACGAGTCACTCACCCTCATCGTCCGCGTTCCCGCCGGCGTGCCGGCACGGGCCCACATCACGTTGGCTGCGACCGTCAAACAGCGCCGTCTTGGCCTAATCCCCTACCGGGCCGTACTACCCCCTGCTCTGCGAACCATCGACTTCCGGTAATCGCGGCGGAGGAAGTCGGTACAAGAAAGCAGCGTCTGAGAAGTATCCGCCCCTGCAAGGCGCCGGTGACAGCACGGACAACGACCCCACAACGCCAAGCTTTCTGCCTGTGCAGCTACAGGGCCTATTTGGGTTTCTGAACGTTGAACGCCATCGGGCCATCGTATCTAAAGGCGATCAATGCAGTTACTTGCTCATTCTCGTCGCTCCCCCGGAGCAAACCCGAGGCAGAGGGGTTCATAAACACTTCCAAGCCGTTCGCAATGCTGATCGTACCTGCGGTCGGCTTGTTGATCGACTTTACTCGCCCAGGAACCCGTCGCAGAATCGTGGGTTCTGGGCTACCACTTCTGCGGTCCCATCCAGCCAGGTCTGAATGATGTACGAGACCTGCGATCCCAGTGCCCTCTCCCAGCCATTCGTAGGGGAACCGTCTGTTGCCAAACCATGCGGCGCGTTCACGACTGCGTTCAAGCTTGCGCTGATAGTCGCCGACCGCGGCACTATGGCCCGACATGGCCAGGAGGAATGTAACGACATAGTCGTAAAAGAGCGCCTCGCGAGTTCCTTCGGAGCTGGCCCAGCCGCCGACCAGATCGGCTGCCTGGTCGAGAGAGGCATCTGTAAAGCGGGCGGCCCAAATCCATTCCAGAAGGCTCCGCGAGTCTCGTGGATTATCCTTGAGATTCTCTTGAAGCAGGCTTACGGCCTGCCTAACGTCCTTATGTGGCGCCTTACGCCAGGAGCCGGCCCGATTCCGGTAGGCCCGCGCCAGCCTGCGACGGATCGGCGGCTTCGCCAGGTCAGCTCGTTCAAGGAGGTTGCGCCACCCTTGAAGCAGACCGGAATAGTCGTCGTAGAGCTCCTTGAGCTGGTTCTCCGCACGTTCGGCGGAGTAAGACGCGCGGTCAGATCCTCGGATTTCTCTAGCTGCTTCAAGGCTTCCCTCAGCTTCGGCGAGTAGGTCTCTATAACTGCCGGCGGATGGGCGGGCCAAGAACTGGGCGTACTTGCTACACCCGGACACTCCATAACCGAACTCAATAACGGAAATATTTGTCTGCGCCAAGGCAATATGACCGTATTCAGTGGCGTCGTCGAGTTCGGACACAGCCCGAAACGCTTCGCCTGCCGATTGACAGAGAGAAAGGACTTCCTCTTCTTTCCCGGCAGCACTGCCGCTACGATCGCGAATCCGCGCGCGCATCTCGTTACGGAATACCATTCCACGCATGTGGTGCAGGAGAGGATCCTTGGGTGAGAGCGCAATCGCCCGATCCATTGCATCGAGGGCTTCTACAAAGTCACCTGCATCATAGGACAGAAGACGACCCAAATGCGCCCAGTAGTGCGGCTCGTCAGGAAAAGCAGAAACAAGCTCCCTGAGGATTTGAATCCTACCGGGGGACGAGACATTTTGCATGAGCTCGGTGTACGTCGCGTTCGCGGGAGTCTCAATATCAAGCGAATCCCGACTCTCACGGGTCGTGAAGAGACGGTCCAAAATAACCTTCATATCATTGGGTAGACGCTGGCCAAAGACATTAACGGTCAATTCGATGAGCTGCAGGCTCCAGGTGGGAAGTGCGGCCTTCCAGTCCTCGCTCCCCGGCGCGGCAACAGAAGGCGCCAGCAACTGTCGCAGTATCTCCTCGGCGATGAGACTGTGCGACGTACGCCATGCCCCCTTGGGCTCCTCAACCAAGAGAGCGGCCAATGTGGAGGTGATTTCTCTGTCCAAGCGGACCGACTCAGACAGCGGCACATTCAAGCTCTCCGCGAAGAGGTCAGCCGGGACTGGGACCCCACAGAAATAGTGAGACATGCTGATGAAGATCGCAACCTCGCGCTCTACCTCAGACAAGTCCATCATAAATTGTTCAACGTAGCTGCGCAGCCCTTGGAACTCCGCACCGAAGGCTGTCAAGGCATAGAAGAATGGGACATTGTTGTCGCCTGCACGCGCCGCAAGCTCGAATAGCTCGGCTCCCCGGTCCGGGGCGAGCTCGCTGAATCGCCGGGCCATCTCTTGCCGCTCAGTACGGCTTGCCAGCGCACCCACGTGCTGGCTTCGATACCGACGCTCCCCTTCCGGGCTATTGGAAGGAGCTTGCTTGCCGCGACTTGAGCCGCGTCGAGTAGTAATGAGCAGAACAGCCGGGACTGAACTCGCGCGCAGCGCCTCAAATACGCTACGAAGAGTGGAGTCTGGAACTAGCTCGGCAACCACCAGTACGGAGGTGTCGCACAGTTGAGCCAGCTCTCCCACGGCCTGGACGAGAACAGTCTCGTCAACAGAGCCGCGCACGTAGACGGTGGGAAATTCACCCCTCAGGTCCCAAGCCGCCCGGCGAGCCATCGTAGTGCCGCCTGCGCCTGGGGAATGTGTCAGCATCACCCGCAGAGTGTTGCGTTGCCGGAGACTTGGCCGTAGCACTTCGTCAATAAGATTTTTCGTCTCTGCACGATCAACGTCGAGGCCCAATCCCAGTTCGAACCATGTGATGGGCCTACCCTTGTAGAATGCGTCAGATTCGGCATCGCGTTCACCAGTGACGCCGACCTCGGAATGCAGCAGTTCCATCCAGTCGGAATACCGACTGATCAACTCCTGCGGCAGCACGACAGGGCCGTCCTGTCCCGGAAGGGTGGCTACTCGGGCGGCCTTGACGGTAGAAGTGGCCTCGGGGATAGCGAGTAAAAGTTCGTCTGGATTGCATGAGATGTTTTCCGCCGCATATTCGGAGAGATCTCCAGAATCCGTTGCAGAAACTACGAGCACACGGACCCGCTCACCGAAGGCATCGACGCAAGCTTCCACGACGGCGCGCTCCGCACCTCGTGGTTCGCCAAGACAGACCACCGTTGCCGGGTGTGACATAACCTGCGACACAGCCTCAATGGCCTGTGCGACGAAACGGCGATGCCGAAAACGCCACTGCCGGATTTCTGCTACAGGGTCAATAGGGTCCATGTCACTGAGACCTGCCGCTGCAAGCCAAACGGTGCTCGAGCGACCAAAAAGCGGGTCCTGTCCCATGGTGACCAGCCGTCGATCACCAGGCGAGCCGAGTGCAGCCGCCCAGCCGCCGTCAATGTCCGTTGACGAATTGAGGTCAACCACAACCCTCCAGCGCAACAACGAAATCTTCGCTTGTGATTCTGGAGTGAGCCGGGCGGAGTCGACGACCAAAATTGTGGTATGCGTTGCCGACCAGTCTGCGCATGCTGCGGCCAACGTTTCGAAGGCTCTCGCGGTATCGAAGGATGCTGGCTCCCGCGCTCCCAGAAGGGAAGCACTAGGTGCGTCAGTTGGCGCTTCGATTCCCCGGGTAGCGCAGAATCTACCCAGCGCCTCGCAGGCCAATTCGAAGCACCACTGCTTCATCGACACATCGGGCAGTCGCGCGGCAAACATCAACGCATTCGCAGCCAACGCAAGCTGAGCCTGATCCTGCCAGTGGTCGAGGAGTCCCAGTTGGGAGGCGAATTGATCACCGACCTGGTTCACTGCCTTGATCAGTCCAAGCAGCCCAGCGACCTGCAGGTAGTCCGACTGTTCCAGCGCGGGGTCAAGGAGAAACTCTGATACAGCTTGGCGCTTGAGTTCGCCCAAGTCGGCGACCTCATCCATGAGCATTGATAGCAACAGATGGCCGGGGTCTCGGGCAAGCGGAGCCTCTCCCGCGTAAGCGGAAAGATCGATCAGTCGATACCCAGACGGGTTGGGGAGGGGTTTCTGCGGAATCAGGATGTTGTCGGCATGCAGATCTCCGTGCGCACAGCCCACGACTACCATGAGACGTTCGCTACTAAGCGCCTCCTGCCAAGTACCCGTAGACGTCCAGGCCAGGGCATTGGGCACAACGTTACCGGTTCGGCCTACTACCCAGAGCGGTGCGGGGCTACCAGGGTCCGCTCCGTACGCCATCTGGTCGGCAAGCAGGTCCAGAGGGCCACCCTTGTCGATTCTGCTGCCGAGCAGATCGCGGAAGAAATCGACCGCGGTGACTGGCTTGGTCCTGGGGGCTGGATTCCAATCCGATAGGACGGAACGAACCACAGTTGCCGTCACCTGAGCCAGGTCAACGCCCTGGATCGCTGAGAGAGGACGAATTGCCCGCAGCGACCCACCGGCAACCTCCTGGAACATGATCGACCAGCCACGCGAGCCGCGGATGGGCTCAACCGGCTGAGTCACCAGGTGAGCAGCGGCAAACTCGGGGGACGCCTCAAGCGCCTCGGCGTGACGTTGGGCCTCTTTGCCAGTCACCTTGCCAGGTGGACAGACCTTCATGATCAGCCCGACTGCGGCACGCCCAGGAATGTTGAGAACCACGGTAGCGAGGAGAGCACCGCTCAATCCCGGAGTGATCCACCGGTCGAAGTGCAGGGTCGTCCCCGAGTCGGTGAGCCACTTAGCCAATGCCGTTTGAACGGCTGGATCGACCGCGATCGTAATCTCTTGTGGGACGGGCACCGAGCTAACAGCCGAGTCACTCTTGTCTGATGCCGACACGGACCGCCCTCACAGTCTGATGCAGAATCACCGATGGTGAGCATAGGGCAACCGAAGGGTTGGCGCTGCTCTCACCGAGAGATCCATGTGACCTACCGACACGGAGGTACACGGTGGGGAACGCGCGGCAACGGCTGCAAGGAACCACGAGGCCCTCTCTATGGTTGGCATCGTCGTCCCGCATGCCCCGGATCCTTGGCAACACAACCGTCACGGTGTTCCGCTAGTGCCACCCGCTCAGTGACACTTCAGGGCCATCAGAGAGGTACCGCTGGAGCGCACTGGCGGTAGTGTCCACAAACCTGTCGGGGATGGAGTCGGCGTCGACCCACCGGACCTGAGCGTGCTTGCGTGGTTCGCGATTCTCGGGTTCGCCGGTCCACTCATGGGCGGCGAAGACGACAGTGAGGAAGCCATTGGGAGCCTCAACGCCCCATGCGCCGTGGATGATGTGGGCGACCTTCAAGGACTCGGGCTTCACGGTCAGGCCGGTCTCCTCGTACAGCTCCCGTACGGCAGTCTCGGTGATGGGCTCGCCGGGCTCGCTCTTGCCGACAGGAAGGTCCCACATGCCCTGGGCGAACTTGGCGTTCTGGCTGCGCTGTAGGAGGACGACGCGGTTGGTGGCCTTGTCGTGGACGATGACGGCGGCGACCAGCAGGGTCATCGATTCGAGGGCGGGCTTGAGGGCTTTGGGCTGGTCATCGGTTGTCCGCTGAGCCACGGTTGCGTCCCTTCATCGGCCGGTTGTTGGGCAGCTTAGGCCAGTGCTTCGCGTGCCCGGCGGGCGAGCTCGGCAGCTCCGGGCACTCGGCGGTGCTGGTAGATGGAGAGGGTGGAGCGGAGTGACGTGATGGCCTTGCGGGCGCGGTCGGAGGTCATGCCCTCCATGAGGGTCAGGGCCTGAGACCAGGCAGCAACTGCCTCGTCGGCGCGGGCCTGAGCGGCGAGGCTGTCGCCAAGGTCGGCGTAGGTGAGGGCGTGGACGCGCTTGTACTTCTCGAGGTCCCAGCGGATCAGGGCGTCGCGGTGCTGCTGTTCGGTGCCGACGTGGTCGGCGAGGTCGGTGAGCGTGCGGGCTGTGTGGCTGGCGACAGTGCCGGCGGCTGGGCCGCTGACGCGGGAGTAGCTGGGCTGAAGGCCGTCGTCGCGCAGAAGGGCGTCTTCGGCGGCGAGCAGGGCGCGGGCCGCTGCGGTCTTCTCGCTGACGGCGGCGTACGCGCGGGCATGGGTGATGTGGAGCAGGGCTTCGGTCCGGCCATCGACGTGGCCGAGGCCCCGCCGTAGGGCACCTTCGACGAGGTCAACGCAGTGGTGGGGTTGCTTGAGGCTGAGGGCCTGGTGGGCGAGGGCGCGCATCATCCAGGCGGCGTGGCCGTGTGGGTCGGCTTCGCAGGCGAGTTGGTAGCCGACCTGGTAGTAGCGCTGGGCGGCGCCTTCCTGGCCGAGGTCGTGGTGCTTCCAGCCTGCCAGGTAGGCGAGTTCGGCCACTGCGCCGAAGGCCGCTTGCCGTAAGGCTTCATTCGGGAAGCGCCCGCGGAGCATGGGGGCGGCGGTGTCGGCGAGATAGGCAGTGACCGTGGTCAGGCCACGACCGCCGCCGAGGCGTTCGTCTGCCGCGCTGAAAGCTGCGGTGATCTGGCGTACGACGTCCACGTCCTCCGCCCCGACCACGGAGGTGCCGGTGCGGGCGCGGAGCATGCGAGCGGTCGCCTCGTGGTCGTGGGCGAGGGGCATGGCGACGCCGGCGGTGGTAAAGGCGGCCACCGCGAGGAAGCGGCGGCGCTCGACATCGGCGCGGCCCAGGTCGGTGCGGCCAGGACGGGATCCCACTCGTCCGTCCCCTCAGCATCCGGTGCCCGGAGCCCGATCTCGACCAAGGTGACGGTGCGGCCTGCCCGCCGGGACAGGGCCTCGGCGAGGTACTTCCCGGTCCGACCGGTCGGCTGGCGGGTGCCTTTCGACCAGTGGGAGACGGCCGACTTGTTGGTCTGGAGGATCTCGCCGTTCTCGGCGGCGATGCGCCGGATGTCCTTCGCCAGGGCCTCGTAGGTGCAGCCGATCGCCTCGATGACGTCACGCAGGCGGGAGTTGGGACCTCTCGGCGCTGCCACGATCGCCTCCCGTCCGCAGCTGTAAACCGCGTATACCGCTTCAACTGCCTCTCACCGTACCCACTGTGCGTGACGGAGGATTCACTAATCATCAACCGCCCGGCCCCGGTCCGACACCGTGACCAGGCTCCCCCCTTCAGCCGGGCGGCCCCCGAAGTTCCGTACGCCTACACCGGGTTCAGGCACCCGTGTGCCCGCCCCCGGCCGATCAGAGACGGAGACACGGTGACCACCATCGACACCGCAGCCATCACGGTCGTACTGCCCGAGGCGTTCGACGAGCGCTGGAGCCGCCTGCCCGGCATCCAGGTCGACGGCCGGCGCATCACCATCGACCCGGCTGAGTACTTCTTCCGCTTCGAGTCAAACACGTGGCTCGTCGCCGACTGGGAGCTGGTCAAGTCCCGGCTCCTGCATGTGGAGGAAACCACCGAGAGCGCGGTCGAGCAGCTCACGCTGGAGTTCATCAAGACCCACGCCCAGTCGACCTCGGACGCCGCCCGCGTGCTCGCCACCGCCTACGAGGTGTACGCCTACCTGTTCCGCGACGAGCACCTGGCCGGCCTCGGCCTGCCGCAGATCACCGCCGAGCACCTGCGGATGCTGCGCGAGGCAGCCACGCTGATGGCGCTCAACAAGGTCGCGCTGGACGGACACATCTCCAACGTCGGCCCGTGCTGGTTCTTCCCCGCCGCCACCTCCGTCGTCTTCGACCTGGACGACGAGATGGGCGGGACGCTCGACGAGGTCTACCACGGCGGCTGGTTCAACGAGCACCGCCGCATCGAGTCCATCAAGGCCCACGCCGCCCTCGGCGGCCGGCTCGTGCACGGCTGCCAGTCCGTGCCGGACCAGTCAGGCGGGGTCGTGGCGCCCTACGGTGCCTCGATGGCCACCTTCCGCGACGACCTCGCCACCTTCAAGGCCGAGTGGATCGAGCAGGTCTACGCCCACCGCGTGAGCCCCGCCGCGTAGCACCACTGCCCTGGCTCCGGGGCGGGCCGGCACCTCTCGCCCGCCCCGGACGCCGCCAACCCCACGGGAGCCCCCACATGACCGCGAACCCCAGCACCGAACTCCTCGACCACCTGCTCACCCTGACCGGCCGGACCACCACTCTTCGCGAGGAGGTGCGCGTGTGGTCCATGTCCGGCGTCGAACGCCTGACCTTCACCGACGACACCACGAGCATCTTCAAGTACGCCAAGAAGCCGTTCGACAGCGAGGATCAGGCACTCCGGCTGGCCCACACCCTCGGTGTGCCCGTACCCACCGTTCACTCGTCCGCCGTCCTGGACGGCTGGCTCGGGATGCTGCTGGAAGACCTCGGCGCCCCCATCCGCGAAGCCGACGACCTCGACGGCGCAGCCGCAGCCGTGGTCCTGCACCGCACCCGAACCGCCTCCGCCCTCCCCGTCCTCGACCAGGAGCGGCTGCGCACCCTGCCAAGCCGGGCCCTGGACCACCTCGCCCAGCTCCGCAAGGCGGAACGGTGGCAGGACGCGGACGACATCGAGGACGCGCTCGAGCGGATCGCCCACGCTGCCGAGGAACGCTCAGCCGGTACGACCGTGGCCCCGTTCGGCTGGGTGCAGTCCGAGTTCCACCCCACCAGCCTCCACATCCGCCGACACGGCTGGCGCCTGCTCGACTTCGCCCGCGCCTTCACCGGCCCCGGCCTGCTCGACCTCGCCAGCTGGCACGGCACCATCGACGAACCCGACCCCGTCCGCCTGCGCGTCTTCCTGGAGACCTACGTCTCCGAGGGCGGCACCCCTGACGCCCTCTCGGAACGAGGCGGTCTCCCCGCCGAGAAGTGGGCGCTGGGCTGGCACCGCATGTGGGCCGTCGAGTGGTTCATGGAGCAGTCCATCCGCTGGATCAACGACCCGGCCACCGACCCTGCCTACATCAAGACCGTCCGCCGCCACCTCACCGACGTCCTCCACCTCCTGGAGGTCTAGGTGCTCGCCCAGGCTTCCCCCTGGTACGTCCATGCCCTCCAACGCACCACGGCCAGCCCCGCCGAGCCGCTGTCCGTACCTGCGCGGATGGAATGGACCACCCGCCCCGGCAGCGGCCCCGGAGCCGAGATCCTCGGCCCGGACCTACGCCACAAGCGGCTGCTGGAACTCGGCTGCGGCCCCGGCCACAACGCCGCCCACCTCGCCACTCGGTACGGCGCCCAGGTCACCGCCGTCGACCTTGTCGGCCTCCAGGTCCGCCGAGCCCGCTCCCACTACGGCCGACTGAACAACCTGACCTTCGTCGCCGGCCACGCCCTGCACTACCTGCAAGCCTCCGACGAGCGCTTCGACGCGATCTACTCAGTCTTCGGAGCCATCGGCCTCGTAGCCCCCAAGCTTCTGCTCCCGGCCATCGCCCAGCACCTCAAACCCGGGCGCACTCTCGCCTTCTCCGTTCCTCACCCCCAGCGCGGTGGTCTACGCCCCGCCACCGACGACCGGCCCCGCCGCGACTACGCCGCCCTCCCCGATCTCACCCGACTACCCATTGCCCGCTGGGACTTCGACGCCGAACGCTGGGAGAAACACCTCGGCCGCGCGGGCCTCTGGCTCGCCTCGGCCCAGGAGTTCCACGACGCCCGTCACGTCCGCTGGCCCACCACCCTGCTGATCACCGCGCGCAAGCTCTAATGCCTCATCCCGGCTCCCTTGGGAGAAACCGATGCGCCCGCCCTACCTACTCCTTGACGTCGACGGCGTCCTCGTACCCTTCCCGGACGCGGAGGGGGCCAGCCCGACGACCCACACACGGCACGACGTCGTGCCCTCTGGCCGAGACCCCGACGTCCCCGTGACCATCTGGCTCAACCCGGCGCACGGTCCCTTGCTCATGCAGGTGATCCGGACCGGCCTGGTCACGCCCGTCTGGTGCACCAGCTGGCGCCAAGACGCCACCACCCTGATTGGCTCGCTCCTCGGCGTCCCGAGTTTGCCGTACGTCGACCTGCCGCGCCCGCAGATCACGACCAGCCACCCCAACGGCTATCTCTGGAAACGCGACCACGTCGACACCTGGCTCGGGGACGTACCCGCCGTCTGGATCGACGACGACTTCACCAGCCTCGACCACACCTGGGCAACGGAACGCAGTGCCCGCGGTCAGGCGACTGCCCTTGTTCAGCCTGATCCCCACGTCGGGCTGCTGGCCGAGCACTTGGTCGAAATCCTGGCGTGGGCCGTGCGGTTGCCCGTCACGCAGGCGGGTGCCGCTAGCGTTCCACACGGAGCCGAAGCCACGTAGCGGAGACAAACCGTAGGAAGGGGTGTTGCCCTCGCCACCACACGCGAGGGCAACACCCCTTGCTCGGCAAGGCCGGCCAGGAGCTACAGGCGCTGCCGGTACTGCTGTTCGGTGGGTGTCGCCGCCGCTGGGGCTGGGGGGCGGGGTCTGCCGGGCGGAGGCCGAGGCCCTCATGGTTGACCGTCGGCGGGCGGCTTCGCCGCGGCGCTCGGGTGCGGAGTTACAGCCGGTGTCCTGGATGCGGGTGAGGTGTGCGTCTTGTTCGTCGCCGACGACTGGCCGTCGCCCGCTTCGCGCCCCTGCCAGGTCTCGCGCAGCCGACGCAGCGCCAACAGCGCGGCAACCGCTTTGTCGGATAGCGGGGGCACCTGCTCAAGTACGTAACTCAGCACCCACACGCACCCACCGAGCGCGACCACCGTCGCTGTAGCCCATCCGACCGTTTCCATTCGGACCGATTCGCCTTCCGTGAAGGGTGGTCGCTCCGAGGGCATGGCATCTCGAATCGACCACCACTGCTCTCTGGTGATCAAGTCGAGAACCAAGCCCGCACGCCGCATCTCGGTATGAAGTTGTCGAGCGTCAGCTCGCTTCTCCCCACTGGGGGAAGGCCCCCTCGACTTGCTCAGCGCGGTGGCCTCATCGGGGTGCCTTGGTTCAAGGCTCGTCGCGAAAGGCACTACGCACCCCCCAAACACTGTCGCCGTTATCGATCTGTAATCGACTCCAGGTGGCGCGCCTGTCTCGCCCGATGTGCGTCAGGAAGCCTCGTCGACTGCGGCCGCATCCACTCGACGCTCCTCGGCTTCCTTGGCCTTCATGAGCACGATCAACGCGTCGAGGACCTCCGCAACCCGCTTGCAAGTCTCGATGTAGTCGACCGCAGTCTTCAAAGACACAGAGCGTTGCTCGCCGTGGGCCACCTCATTACGCAACCGGGATAGGTCTCCAATCGTGTCAGGCAACGGCTCCGGCAGTCCTCGCGCCGTCAGCAGTCGAACCGGGTTACTCGATGGCGTCAGCCACCGAATGGGACGCGCCGCGTCATGGCCCCCTTCCCTGAAAAGCAGCTCACCAGTGCGCTGTTCCACCTCTGCCCAGGCAGCTAGGATTGCGGCACTTCCGCTCGCCTCTGCGACTCGTACGAGCGCATCAAATGTTGCCGAGGCTGCGGCCTCTCGAACATTGCTCTCCGCCTCGACGAAGCGACCCGTCTCGCCTTGGTCCACGTCATCAGCAGCGGGCAGGGGCGTAGATTCAGACGCTTCTCGCACCTCATGCACTCGCGCGGCGAACTCAGCTTCACCGCCCGGGGTCCTCAATACCGTGAGGCGCTCGAACAGGTCACGAAGCTCCGCGCGGAACAGCAACGCGCAGAGCATGAAGACCACGGGCCACACAAGAGCCTTGACGAACTCAAGGATCAACTTCGTTATCTCCACCACCACATCATGAGCGAGCGCCCGCTGCTCGGAGGTGATTCGTACCCAAACCGATCACCAGCACCGACGGCGAGCATGTCGGCCAAAAGCAGGAACGGTGTCTACCTCTACCGGCGCTGTCGGCGCTGCTGTTCGGCAGGCGACGTGGTCACCGCTGGGAGCTGACCGCTTCGGGTCTGCTCGAGGGGGACCGAGCCCGCGATGGTCGAGCGTCGGCGAGCGGCTTCGGCGCGGCGGTTGGGCGCTGGGTTTCGGCAGGTGTGCTGAATGCGGGTGATGAGCACGCGGGCGGGTTCGCGGGCGGTGATCAGCTCGCGCTGGGCAGCGGCTTCCTTGAGGAGTTCGTGGGGTTGGTGGCCGCGGGCTTCGGCATCGGCGAGGACGGTGGCGAGCGCGGGCCAGGCCAGGTCGGAGAGGATTCGCTCGGCGTGGTCGGGGACAGCGGCTCGTACGTCGCTGGCCAGAACGCGGCGGGCTTCCTCCTTGGGCGGCCGGGCCGTTAGTTCGGCGAGCGTCGGGGCGAGAGCGCGGTCGGCGGCCGTCTGGAGGTGCTGGACGGCCTGGCGGGCGGCGTCGGCCTGGTGGGCGTGGTTCTTCGCTTCGTGCCAGCGCCCGGCGACGACGGTGGCCCAGACGAGGGCTGCGACCAGGGCGGCCAGTGCGCTGCCGTCGGGGCCGGTGGCGGTGTGGACGATGTCGCGTGCCGCGCGGCGCAGGGCGTGGGCGGCACGGTCTTCCGCCCGGACTTGGGAGCGCTGGGCTCGGCTGAACGCCTTCGAGGCGGCCCGGAGTTCGGCGCGCAGATTGGCGGGTGCCTTCTGAGCGGTGGCTTCGATCAGTTCACCGAGGGCGGTGATGTTGGCCTGGGCGTGGGTGTCGTCGGCGAGGTCGGTGTGGAGGGTGTCGAGGGCGTCGGTGGCTTGGTGCCAGGGGGTGCTGGGGTGGTTGCGGCGGGCGGTGGGGTGTTCTTCGGGCTGGCTGGATTCGAGGCGGGTCTTGATTTTGGGCAGGGAGAGGTCGGGGGAGATCTTGCTTCCGGGGTGGTAGATCTGCTCGCCGGCCTCGTTGACGTCGCCGGGGCGGCCGGCAGCGTATCCCAGGAGATCGCCTGACGGGCCGCGCCGGACCTGGACCTCGATGCCGCTGGCTTCGAGGTAGGCGATGAATTCCTCGGCGCCTGTCACGTGGGGGATGGCGGCACGGATGCGGTCCTGGAGCCACTCGGAGCTGGGCTGTTCCCAGCCGAGGCGTTCGGCCTTGTGCATCTCGGCCTGGGTGGGGCGGCGGGCGCCGGTGCGATCCCCCTTCTTCAGACGGCGCAGCCCGTAGTCCTTCTCGATCTCGCGGCAGGCGTCGCCGACGCGGAGGCCGCTGTCGTGGAGCTTGGGACGCCGTCCGTCTTCGCGGACGGTGGTGGCGAGGATGTGGATGTGGTCGTCGGCGTGGCGTACGGCGATCCAGCGGCAGGCCAGGTCGTCACCGGCGGGGGCGATGCCGGCGGCCTGGACGATGCGCTGGGCGATCTCGGCCCACTCGGTGTCGGAGAGGTAGCGGTCCTCGGGGGCGGCGCGGACGGGGCAGTGCCAGACGTGATCGGTGACCGGTTTGCCGAACTCGCTGTTGCGCAAGGAGACCGGCTCGTCGAGGTCGTGGCCGAGTTCGGTGAGGGTGGCGTTCTCGTCGCGGCCGGGGTCGGGCATGCCGAGCATCGCGAAGCCGGCCACGATGTGCGGGTCGAAGTGCTCGTCGTGGGTTCCTCGGCCGTAGAGGTAGGCGAGCAGGCCCCGGGTGTTGGTCCCGGCGGGCTTGATGGCGGCGATCACGGTTCAGACCTCCTCCGGGTCGGCGGGCTGGCGGAGGGCCTCGGCGATCAGCTCCAGCAGGTGGTGGAGTTCGGTGAGGCGCTGGCGTATGTCGGGTGGGGTGTGGTCGCTGTTGAGGGCGCGGGCGATCTGGTTGACGTTGACGCCGATCCGGTTGAGCTGGCGCAGGACCTGGGCACGGAAGTGGTGTGTGCGGCGGCGGTCCTCGGACAGGGGCAGGTTGGCGGTGAACCGGCCGGTGATGAAGGCGAGGACGATGTCGGCGGCGAAGCCGGAGTCCCCCTTGTAGCCGTGCTCGACGGCTGCCTCCTGAAGACGGGCTCGCTGGTCGCCGGTGAAGCGCAGCGGGCCGACACGGTCGTTGCGCTTGGTGCCGGTGAAGCGGCGGATCGTGGGCTGCACGCTCTGCACGGCAGGCTCGCCGGCGGCGACGGCTGCGCTGTCTACGGGGCGCAGGACGGCTCGCTGGACGGAGTGAAGCGTGTCCAGGTCGGAGCCGCCCTCGGCTCCGACCCCCTGGTCCGGCGCCCCCTGGCGCTGGGCCGTCTCCGCCACCCCCGGGGCGGAGACCCCCGAAGTCCGGCCTTGAGTCGGACTCGGGGTACTACTGGCTCCGCCAGGGGCAGCCCGTCCGAACGCGCGGCGCAAACGCCCCATCAGCGTAGGGGACTTCGTCAGCGGCAGCGGCTCGTCGGGAGTGTGGTTGGAGCGGTGCGGGTCGTGCGTCACGGGCGGTTCTCCGGAAGGGGCGGGGACAGGCGGGTCGGAGGCAAGGACTGAGGGAAGGACTGGCGGAGTGCTGGTGGCCAGCGCTCCATCCACAGGTGTGGATAAGCGGGCGGTGAGCGGTGCGGTGGTCGGCTGGCCGGGGTGACCGGAAGGGGTTCCGGTCACCCCGCTGGATTTCCGGTCAGCTTCCGCTCGGACCAGTCGTCGTGGCGGCGGCTTCGATTTCGGGCCGGAGCATCTCCATCACCTCGGTCTGCCGCTGGCTGCCGATCGTCAAGTCCCTGTCCTTGACGGCCTTCCGGAGAAGGGAGCGGCTGAGTGTGCCGTGCTCAGCGAGGGCAAACCGGCCGATCGCCACGAGCTCCGCGAGCGTGGCCTTGGGCGGACGACCACCGCGCGGCTTGCTCTCCGAAACCTCGGGCGGTGGTTCCGTCGGCTGGACGGAACCGGCGGCCGGAGGCTCAGCGAGCCCGACCGGCTCGGCGGGCTTGGCGGGCGCGGTGACCGGTGATTCTGGCGACTGGAAGGGCGCGGCGTCCAAGTGGTCGGCAGGTTGGTCGACCACTTGGTGAATCTGCCGCATCAGGACACCGAAGGCCAGCAGCGCGGCAGTCGGGGGAACCGCGGCGACCACATAGTCGAGCAGGGGCACGATGCCTGCGTTGCCTGTGCCGCTGACCCCGGCCACGTTGAGTGCGATGGAGCCGACCGATCCGGTGGCGGTGAGGGCGATCGCCCAGCCGTCGGTGACGCGACGCAGACCCGCGCGGAGCATGAGCAGTTCGCCCGCGACGATGAACGCGTCCAGGGTCGCCGGCCAGGCCCACTGGCGGATCGGGGAGCTCTTGAGGCCGTGCTGTCCGGCGACCTCCGCCAGGTGTGCGTACGACAGCCAGAATCCGCCGGCGGTGAGGACCACGATGACGACTCCCGCCGCGACGAGCGCGTATCGCTCGGCAGCCTGCTTGGTCGTCATCGGCCGCCTTTCGCCAGGGCGCTGGTCCTGGTGGGTGGGTGTGGAGAGGGTGGTCAAGCGGGGTTCTCCTGGGGTGGTGGCGTGGTCCGTCTTTGCCGTCTTGGCCGTTGCAAGCGCAGGTCAAGGCCGGTACGGCAGGGGGCTCAACGTTCCGTCTTGGCGGTGCCGTCGCGCCTTGGAGGCACGCACGGGCGGTGAGGGCTGCGGTTCAGTGGCCGTGGACGGATCGGATCCGTCTTGGCGTCCCGGCCGCATGCGCTGTGACCTGCGGTGATACGGCGAGGACGCCAGGGACGGCACAAGACGGAAGCGGGCGGCGTCCCGGCGGGCAGCAACGACGGTCATGATCGTGTTGCCGTCCTAGCCCCGGTTGCCGTCTTGCCCGTGTGCCGTTTGACCTGCGGGATTACGGCAGGGACGGCAAGGACGGCAACCGTGGGCGGGGCGGGGGCTCAGCCCTCGCTGCGGGCGGGGCCGGTGTCGACCGGGTGGACGGTCGGGCAGTAGCGGCGCCACGCGTCGAGGAACTTGTTGCGCGTGTAGCCCTTGCGCTGGGTGCCGTCGGCGAGGCGGACGTTGCCGGGCCTGATGTCGAAGTCGCGCAGCAGCGAGCCGAGCTCACGTGGGCTCAATCCGTTGCGACCCCACTCCGCCCAGGGGCCTTCCAGGTCCTGGCGCAGGTGGTGCAGGAGTTCGTCCGTGGAGAGGCTGTCGACCTCGCGCTGGGCGACGAAGACCCGGCGGATGTCGGCCAGGATCCGCGCTGAGCTGGGGTGGTCCTCCTCGGCCGCCGCTTCGGCTGTGACCATCTGCGCGCACGCCGCGCGGGCGAGGCGGGGCCAGGGCCCGGCGGCGAGGTCGGCGACGATCACCAGGGGCTCCCAGGTGTCGGCAGCGCGGTCCTCCACCGGCATGGCCGGTTCCAGGTCGGCTGCCTCGTCCAGCAGCGGCCGTATCCATGCGGCGATGCGGTCGCGCAGGTCGTGGAGGGCGGGAGTGTCGCGGCGGGAGCGGAAGGGCTTGACGCTCTCGCCCTCGGCCCGGCGACGCATGCGGATCACCACGGACCGGTCCATGATCGTGTCCGGCAAGTCACCGATGCCGGCCAAGGCCGCCATGGCGAAGGTGGCGAACCGGTGGGGCGTGTGATCGTTGCCGACGACGCGGGTGACATACCGGTTGCGCTGGTGGCCGGCGTTGAGCAGGCCGCGCATCTCCTCATTCTTCTCCGCCATCTTCGGGGTGCCGAAGATGGTGTCCGCCTCGTCCACCAGCAGGGTGGGCGGCTCGTCGGTGATGGAGCGGAAGACCGCCGCCGGCGTGGTGTTGATGGTGAGCATCGGCTCGTGGACCGTCTCGGTCAGCACGTCCAGCAGCCGCGACTTGCCGCACCGCTTCGCCGGCCCGACCACCGCCAGGCGCGGGGCGTGCTGCCACGCGGGCTGCAGATGCGTCGCCACCACCCACAACGTGACCGCGTCCAGCGCCTGCTGGGAGGGAAGGATCACGAACTGGGCTATCCGTGCACGCAGTTCGTCCAACAGCTCGGAGCCGTACGTCGGCTCTGGATCCGGCACCGCTTCCTCAGCGGGCTGATCCGGCACCCGCTCATCGACCTCCGGGGCGGCTTCGGGCGCGTGGCCGGGCCGGCCGGGCACCGCGACCGCCGGCCATACCGCCTTGCCGGGTGCGGAATAGGCGCTCGGGTGTCGTAGGTTGCACAGGGCAGCTCCTTATCCGGTGACGTCGGGCATGCAGGCCCGACTCACACAGGTCGTTCGTTGGAATGCGGGCAGTGGAGTGTGCGGAGCCTCCGGCGTTGGCGCGCCGGGGGCTTTCTCGCTTCCTTGGCCGGGGCGAGGGAACACGGACAGTACGTTCATGTCCGGCCACAGCCCAGCGTTTCTGTGTCAGCTCAGCGCAGAAGCGTCTGCTATGGGCAGGGCTGGTCATGCGGCCAGGCCGAGCAGGTTCAACAGGTCGGCGGTCACGACGCGGTACGCCTTGCCCAGGCGCAGGACCTTACAGGGGTACTGGCCGCGCTTGGCCAGCTCGTAGCCCTTGCTCCGCCCCAGCCCCAGCGCCCGGTTGCCGGTGTCCAGGTCAACTGCGGCGGGCAGGGCCAGCAGCTCTTCACGCGTCATGCCCTTGGGCTGCTCGGCGGTCTCGTTGTTGCGCATGCAGTGTCCGTCCATGAGTGAGCCCTCGGCGAACGCGGCATCACGTCCGGCTCCAGGCGATCACTAACCATCATCGGGAAGTTAATGTGTCTCGATGACACAACGCCGTTTTGATCCTAGAGATGACGAGGACGACGTCCCGGAGTGGGTGGATCAGGTGATGGCCACGGTGGCCGCCGAGGTCCGCAGACGCAGGAAGGAGCTACGCATGAGCGCCCAGGACCTGGCCGACCGCTGCGAGGAGATCGGCCACCCGATCCCGCGCAACGTGATCGCCAACATGGAGTCCGGCCGCCGCGCCAGCCTGCCCCTGGTCGACGTCCTCGTCCTCGCCGAAGCCCTGCGGACCTACCCGATCTGCCTGCTCTACCCCGTCGGCTACGTCGACAGAGTCCAACGCCTTCCCCTTCAGCACTCCGAACCGACCTGGGATGCCATGCGCTGGTTCACCGGCGACAGCGAGGACTTCGGCATGGAGGACGACATGCTCCGCTCCTTCCGCGCCCATGTCCGCCACCAGCGCGCCGCCCTGGCCGCTTTGAAGGGCGAGAAGCACGAGCGCTGGAAGGCCGCAACGGCACCCAACCAGGCCGAACGCGAGGAAGCCGTACGGGCCCAAGCCGACTACGCCGAAAGGGCGTTGGAAGCCAAGTACCGGCTCCGCAGCGCCCGCGCCTTCATCCGCGAAGACGGCGGCACACCGCCGGCCCTGCCACCCGAACTCGCCGACGTCGACCTGCACGTCGGCAACACCGATGAGGAGAATGATCTTTGAAGGGTTCCACCCACCGCCGCTGCTACTGCCGCGACGCCCACTCCGGTAAGCCGCTCGGCAAGTCCTGCCCGAAGCTCTCTGGCCGCAAGCACGGCTCGTACTCCATACGCCAGGAGCTCCCGCCCCG
Source organism: Streptomyces sp. NPDC016851 (assembly GCF_055562795.1). Lineage (NCBI taxonomy): Bacteria > Bacillati > Actinomycetota > Actinomycetes > Kitasatosporales > Streptomycetaceae > Streptomyces > Streptomyces sp. NPDC016851. Next base: position 555,038 of record NZ_JBVHEP010000001.1, on the reverse strand, counting down.
CGAAGACGGCACCCGCCGCTCCTTCAGCCGCGCCGGCTACGAGAGCCTCAAGGCGGCCCAGGCCGATCTCGACCACATACGCGCGCTGCTCGGCCTCGCCGACACCGACGACCCCGAGGGCATGGCGCTGATCGCCGCCATGCTGGAGGAGGTCGGCGACGAGAAGTCGCCACTGCCCGATGTCGAGGAGACCCGGCGGCGCCTGAAGTCCGGTCAGGACCTGATCGGCCGCCTGACCGTCAGCGAGTGGCTCGACCGATGGCTCGACGGCAAGCGCATCCGCAAGTCGGGGCTCACCCGCTACGAGACCGACATCCGCTTCCATTTGAAGCCGCGGATCGGCCACCACCGTCTCGACTGCCTGCGCGTGAGCCATCTCAGCGATATGTTCACGGCCATCGCCGACGCCAATGCCGAGATCCTGGAGCAGAACGCCCAGCGCCGGGCCGCGGTCGAGGAGTTGGCCACCGTGCCGTGGAAGGGCTTGGACAACCGTGCCCGTCGCAAGGTGATAAAGACGGCGATCGATGCCATGCCGCCGTTCCGGCGTGTGACCGGTCCGGCTACCCGGCTGCGTATCAAGGCCACGCTGCGGTCTGCGTTGAACGACGCGATCGGCCAGCAGATCCTCACCTTCAACCCGGCGGCGCACGTCGAGCTCGACCCCGTGCGCAAGCCGAAGGCCCTGGTGTGGACCGACGCGCGGGTCACCAGGTGGGAGCAGACGGGCGAGAAGCCCTCCCCCGTCATGGTCTGGACGCCCGAACAGACCGGCGCGTTCCTCGACTTCCTCGCGGAGGACAGGCTGTACGCGATGTGGCACCTGATCGCCTTCCGCGGCCTGCGGCGGGGCGAGGCATGCGCGCAGCCCTGGTCGGAGACCAACCTCGATGACCACTCCCTGACCGTCTCCGCCCAGCTCGTCCAGGACGGGTGGGAGGTCGAGACCTCCGAGCCCAAGACAGACAGCGGCTTCCGCGTGGTCGCGCTCGACGACGACACCGTCAACGTCCTGAAGCGGCACCGCGAACAGCAGGACGCGGACCGCGAGGAGTGGGGATCAGCCTGGGTCGAGACCGGCATGGTCTTCACCCAGGAAGACGGCTCCTGGCTCCATCCCGGGAAGCTGACCGACCTCTTCGAGCGCCTCGTCGCCGCCTCCGGGCTCCCGCCGATCCGGCTGCACGACCTCCGGCACGGGGCGGCCACGCTCATGCTCGCCGCCGGCATCGACGTGAAGATCGTGTCGGACACGCTCGGGCACAGCGACACCCGGATCACGCGGGACATTTACCAGAGCGTCCTGCCGCAGGTCGGCAAGAACGCGGCTGAGGCCACCGCCAGGCTGGTCCCGCTTCAGCGGAAGACCGAGGCGGAGGAGGCCGCCCGTAAGGCCGCCAAGGAGGCCAAGGACAAGGCGAAAGCCGAGGCCAGGGCCAAGAAGAAGGGCAAGCGGAAGAAGCCCAAGAAGTAGGGCACCGGACCGCTCCGCTCACGCATCGCTCACGCAAGCCATCTCGCGGCACTCCGGCCGTGTGATGCATCATGCCCCGAGAAGGGAAAAACCCCAGGTCACGGCGAGTGAGTCCTGGGGTTTCTCGGAGCCGCCTTCGGGATTCGAACCCGAGACCTACGCATTACGAGTGCGTTGCTCTGGCCATCTGAGCTAAGGCGGCGCGCTGTCCGCACTATGGTGCGATCAGCAACAGCGGTAAGTCTACACAGTTTCCGAGGGTGCTCCGTACCGGCCCCGGAGGCGGCCCTCCGGGGCCGGGTGCAGCGGTTACGAGCAGCGCTTGCCGTCCGTGGGAGGGGTGCCGCGGAGGAGGTACGCGTTGATCGTGCGGTCGATGCAGGAGCTGCCGCGGCCGTACGCAGTGTGGCCGTCGCCCTCGTAGGTGAGGAGGCGGGCCGAGGAGAGCTGGCCGGCCAGGGCCTGCGCCCAGCGGTAGGGGGTTGCCGGGTCGCGGGTGGTGCCGACCACGACGATGGGAGCGGCGCCCTTCGCCTCGATGCGGTGCGGCTCGCCCGTGGCGTGCACCGGCCAGTACGCGCAGTTCAGGGCGGCCCACGCCAGCCCCTCGCCGAAGACCGGGGACGCCTTCTCGAACGCGGGCAGAGCTCTGCGCACCTCATCGGGGGTGTCGAAGGCGGGCGGCAGGTCGAGGCAGTTCACGGCCGCGTTGGCGAACATCAGGTTGCTGTAGCCGCCGTCGGCGTCCCGCTCGTAGTAGCCGTCGGACAGGACGAGGAGCCCGGAGCCGTCGTTCTCCTTCATCGCGGACGTCAGCGCCTCGCGCAGCTGCTGCCAGGAGCCCTCGTCGTACATGGCCGCGATCACACCGGTCGTGGCGAGCGACTCGGTGAGGCGGCGGCCGTCGGGGTCGCCGGTGGCGGTCGGGCGCGCGTCCAGCTTCTCGAAGAACGCCTTGAGGTTCTCGCCGACCTGCTCGGGCGAGGCGCCCGCGCCGCCCAGCGGGCAGTCCGTCTGCCGTACGCAGTCCTTCGCGAACGACCGGAACGCCGTCTCGAAGCCCGCCGTCTGTTCGAGGTTCAGCCGCCGCGCGGACAGCGACGGGTCCATCGCACCGTCCAGCACCAGCCGGCCCGCCCGGTCCGGGAAGAGCCCGGCGTACGTCGCCCCGAGGAACGTCCCGTAGGAGGCGCCGACGTAGTTCAGCTTCTCGTCGCCGAGCGCCGCCCGCACGATGTCCATGTCCCGTGCCGCCTCCACGGTGGACACATGGCGCAGCAGCCGGGGCGCGTCCGCGCCGCAGCCCTCGGCGAACGTCCGGTACGCCGCGACCAGCCCGTCGGTCTCCTTGGTGTCATCGGGCGTGGTGTCCGTCTGCGTGTACGTGTCCATCCCCGGCCCGTCCAGGCACTCGACGGGCTCGCTGCGGGCCACGCCGCGCGGGTCGACCGCCACCATGTCGTAGCGGGCCCGGACCTCGGCCGGGTAGCCGATGCCGGCGTACGCCTGGACGTAACCGATCGCCGAGCCGCCCGGCCCGCCGGGGTTCACGAGCAGCGAGCCCAGCCGCTTCCCCGGGCCGGTGGCCTTCTTGCGGGCGACGGCGAGCCGGACGTCTCCGGCGCTGGGCTCGGCGTAGTCGAGCGGTGCCTTGATCGTGGCGCACTCGAAGCCGGGGGCGCCGCAGCCGCGCCAGGCCGGCTTCTGGGCGTAGTACGACGTGAGCGCCGCGGGGGTGGACCGCGGCAGCGCGACCAGTGCCGCCGCCTCCGCCGCCGCGGTGGCGGACGTCGTCGAGCTCCCTGAGGAGCAGGCGGAGACGAGCAACGCGGCCGTGGCGAGGATGCCTGCCGCGGTCCTGGCTCCGCTGCGGGTCCGGCGGTGCAGGCCGCCGGGACGGGAGACGGAGCGGTCGGCGAAGCGGTCGGCGGAGCGGGGAGTGCGCCTTGTGTCCATCCAGCGAGCGTAACTCTGAGCGACGAAATGGATGCCCTGCGTGCGTGTCGTGCCTCGTACGAGTTACGGCGTCAACGCCACTCCACCTCGTGGGCGGGACGCGTGGTGCGCTCGGGCAAGTGCCGGCTCAGCCCGCTCTGAGCGCCATCGTCATGGCCTCCACCGCGAGCAGCGGGGCCACGTTGCGGTCGAGGGCGTCGCGGCAGGCGGCGATCGCCTCGATGCGGCGGAGCGTGGCTTCCGGGGAGCTGCCGCGGGCCAGGCGCTCCAGGACGTCCTCGGCGTCGGCGTTGGCGATGGCCACGCGGGAGCCGAGCTGGAGGGCGAGCACGTCGCGGTAGAAGGCCGTGAGGTCGGTCAGGGCGAGGTCGAGGCTGTCGCGCTGCGTGCGCGTTCTGCGGCGCTTCTGCTTGTCCTCAAGGTCCTTCATCACGCCCGCCGTACCGCGCGGCATGCGGCCGCCCTGAGCCGCGCCGAGGGCGGCCCTCAGCTCCTCGGTCTCCTTGGCGTCCGTCTCCTCCGCGAGCTGCTTGGCGTCCTCGGCGGCCGCGTCGACGAGCTCCTGGGCGGCCTTGAGCGCGCCGCCGATGTCCTCCACCCGCAGCGGCAGCCTCAGCACGGCGGCACGGCGTTCGCGCGCGGCCGGGTCGGTGGCCAGGCGGCGGGCCTGGTCGACGTGGCCCTGCGTCGCGCGGGCCGCCGCGGCGGCGACGGCGGGCTCAATGCCCTCGCGGCGTACGAGCATGTCGGCGACGGCGTCGACCGACGGCGTGCTCAGGTTCAGGTGGCGGCAGCGGGAGCGGATGGTCGGCAGGACGTCCTCGATGGAGGGGGCGCACAGCAGCCAGACCGTGCGTGGGGCGGGCTCCTCCACGGCCTTGAGGACGGCGTTGGCCGACTTCTCGTTCAGCCGCTCGGCGTCCTCGACGAGGATGACCTGCCAGCGGCCGGTCGCCGGTGACGTGAACGACTTGCGGACGGTGTCGCGCATGTCGTCGGCGAGGATCTGCGTGCCGACGGCGGCAACGGTGGTGACGTCGGCGTGCGTGCCGATCAGCGCCGTGTGACATCCGTCGCAGAAGCCGCAGCCCGGGGAGCCGCCGAGGGCCCGGTCCGGGCTGACGCACTGCAGAGCCGCCGCGAACGCCCGCGCCGCCTGGTTCCGCCCGGCCCCGGGCGGGCCCGTGAACAGCCACGCGTGCGTCATCTTCGACGCCTCGGGCGGGGGGACGTCGGTCCCGGCCGCGGTGACCAGGGCGTCGGCATCCCGGGCGGCGGCGTCCAGCTGCGCGCTCACCCTCTCCTGTCCGACGAGGTCGTCCCACACGGTCATGGGTCACGCCGCCCTTTCGTCACGTTCCACGGTGTGAGATCCATTGTGGGGGTGACCACTGACAACGGCTCCCGCCGCCTGTCTCGTCGGCCCGGGCCCTCTGTCGGACCGCCGGAGGCCTCAGCGGCCCCGGCCGCCCTTCCCCCTGCGCCCCCGGCCCTCGTCCGGCTCGTCCTCGTCGTGCGGTCCGAGCAGCTCGTCCGCCAGCGAGGGCAGGTCGTCCAGCGGCGTCTCCTCGGCCCAGTCGGACCGCCGGCGGGGCCGGCCCTCGGCGTCGAGCTGGGGCATCTCCCGCGTACGGTCCTCGGTCCCGTCGGGCCGGGCGGCCGGGGCACCCTCCCGGAAGTACCCGGGCGGAACGCGGTCCGCCGGTTCGTCCCCGCGTACGGGCGGCAGCACGGCCGTCTCATCCGCGTCCCCCGGCCGGACGGGAGGCAGCACAGCCGTCTCTTCCGCGTCCCCGGGCCGGACCGGAGGCAGCACGGCCGTCTCGTCGCCCGCTCCGGAGGGCACCTGGGGCAGCACCTCGGTCTCGTCCCCGGAACCAGAACCAGAACCGGAAGCGGATCCGGAAGCGGACCCGGATCCCGAGCCGGGCCGGACCGGAGGCAGTACCTCCGTCTCCTCCCCCGGCCCCGGCGGAACCGGCGGCTTGGGCAGCTCGGCCGTCACCTCGGCGTCGGACCCACCGGAGGTCCGGCCCCGGCCCTGCTCCTCGTCCCGCACCGGGCGCAGCACGGTCGTCTCGTCCGCCGCACCGCCCGGCTTCACCACGGGCGTGGGCACCGTCGCCGCGTCCTGACCGGCGGCCGGACCGGAGGCACCCCGCGGGGCGGCGCTCTTCGGGCCGGCCTCCGCGGCGGCGGCCGCCGCCTCCGCCAGGCGCCGGGCCTCCTCGGCCCGCAGCAGGGCCTCCTCGGCCTTGCGCTGCTTCTCCAGGCGGAGCGCCTCGGCCTCGGCACGCAGCCGCGCCTCTTCCTCGGCCTGCTTGCGGCGCCGCTCCTCCTCGGCCTTGCGGCGGGCTTCCTCCTCGGCGCGGGCCTTCTCCTCCGCGAGGAGCCGTGCTCGCTCCTCCTCGGCCTTCTTCCGCGCTTCCTCGGCCCGCCGACGGGCCTCCTCCGCCTGCCGTTCGGCCTCGCGGCGCTGTGCCTCCTCCAGCTCGCGCCGCTTGCGCTCCTCCTCCTCGGCGCGCAGCCGGGCGAGCTGCTCCTGGCGCTCACGCTCCAGGCGCTCCTCCTCGGCCTTGCGGGCCGCCTCTTCCTCGGCCTTCCGGCGGGCCTCCTCCTCGGCCTTCTTCCGCGCCTCCTCCTGGGCCTTGATCTCGGCCTCGGACAGCGGCAGCACCTGGTCGAGCCGGTGCCGGATGACGGTCGTGACGGCCTCGGGCTCCTGGCCGGCGTCCACCACCAGGTACCGCCCGGCGTCGGCCGCGGCCAGGGTCAGGAAACCGGCCCGCACGCGCGCGTGGAACTCGGCCGGCTCCGACTCCAGCCGGTCCGGCGCCTCGGTGAACCGCTCGCGCGCGGTCTCCGGCGCGACGTCCAGCAGGACGGTCAGATGCGGCACCAGTCCGTTCGTGGCCCAGCGGTTGATCCGGGCGATCTCGGTCGGCGACAGGTCGCGGCCCGCCCCCTGGTAGGCGACGGAGGAGTCGATGTACCGGTCGGAGATGACGACCGCGCCGCGCTCCAGGGCGGGCCGTACGACGGTGTCGATGTGTTCGGCCCGGTCGGCCGCGTACAGCAGCGCCTCCGCGCGGTGCGACAGACCCTCGCTCGACACGTCCAGCAGGATCGACCGCAGCCGCTTGCCCACCGGCGTCGCCCCCGGCTCGCGCGTCAGCACGACCTCGTGGCCCTTGCCGCGGATCCACTCGGCGAGCGCCTCGGCCTGCGTGGACTTCCCGGCCCCGTCGCCGCCCTCCAGGGCGATGAAGAAACCGGAGGCGGCGGACGCCTGCTCCGGGTCGTCACCGCGCAGCAGCGCGTCGCGCAGGTCCTGGCGCAGCGGGACCCCGGAACGGTCGTCGACCTTGGCCAGTACCAGGGCGGCCACCGGCAGCAGCAGGGCGCCGGCCAGCATCAGCGTGAAGGCCGCGCCGCCGTGCGCGAAGACGAACTTGCCGCTCTCCAGCCGGTGCGGCCCGATCCCCGCCGCCACCACCGGGGCGATCACCGCGCCGAGCGCCACGCAGACGCGGACGACCGCGTGCAGGTGCTCCGTCGTACGGGACCGCCGGTACTCCTCGGTCTCCTGGTCGAGCAGGGTGTGCCCGGTGTTGGCGGACATGCCCGCGCCGACGCCGGCCAGCGCGAGGATCAGCAGCACGCTGGTGACGTCCGGGACGAGCCCGGCGGCCAGCAGCGCGACACCGGTGAAGGCGATGGCCAGCGCGAGCAGCCGGCGGCGCGAGAGGGCGGGCAGCAGCGAGGGCGCCGTACGGATGCCGACGACGACACCGCCGGTCAGCGCGGCCACGAACAGCCCGTAGAGCACCGGGCCGCCGCCCAGGTCCTTGGCGTGCAGCACGGCCACGGCGACGGCGGCGGACACCGCGGCGGCGACGGCCGCGCAGGCCAGCACCAGCAGCGGCATCACGCCGGTGCGTCCCTTGTCGGCACCGGCGGTCGTCTTCGGGCGGCGCAGCCCCTCGAGCGGCGACCGCGCGCGCGGGGTGCGCGTGGCGGGCAGCTCCAGGAAGGTCAGCACGGACAGGGAGGCGGCGAACAGCCCCGCCGCCACGTAGGAGGCGAGGGCCGCCTGGTGCTGGCCGAACCAGTCGATGCCGGCGCCCAGCAGGTTGTTGAACAGGGAGGCGACGACCAGCGCGACGGCCGCGAGCGGGATGGCCACGAAGCCGGTGCGCAGCGACAGGCGGCGCAGGGCGTCCATGTGGTCCGGCAGCGGCCGGACGGTCGCGCCTTCCGGCGGCGGGGGCGGCAGCAGCGCGGGGGCCGCGCTCTCGCGGCACACCGTCCAGAACCGCTCGGCGACTCCGGTCACGAAGGCCGTGACGAGGAGGACGGCCAGCGCGTCATCGGGCGTCCAGTCGATCCACAGCGGCGCGACGATGAGCAGCGCCGCGCGCAGCCCGTCCGCGCCCACCATCGTCCAGCGGCGGTCCAGCGGGCCGTCCTGGGAGGTGAGCGCGGTGAGCGGGCCGAGGAGCACGGCGCCGAACAGGAGCGTCGCCAGGATGCGGACGCCGAAAACGGTCGCCACTGCGAACGCCACGCCGCGGTAGCCGCCCCCGAACGAGCCCTCGGCGACGGCCGCTTGGAGGGCGAGGACGACCAGCACGAGAAGGGCGAGGGTGTCGCCCACGCCGCCCACGAGCTGCGCGCTCCACAACCGCTTCAACTGCGGACGGCGCAGCAGGGCGCGGACGGCACGCTCGCGGGAGTCCGCGACAAGGGCGTCGTCAGGGGCCGGCTGAGAGGCCGTTGGATGCTCGGCTCGCGTCATGCGTTCAGCCTATCGGGAGCCACCGACACCCCGGGATGCCCGGCCTGGCATGCGCACGCCCCGACACCGAAGTGTTGCCGGGGCGTTCGCTTTCCGAACCCCGGGCGAAGATCCGGACCTTGACGGTCCGGATACCGAACGGGTCCGGAACGGGCCTCAGTCCTCCGCCGGCTCCGAGGCGGCCGCCGTCTTGGCGGCTGTCTTCTTCGCGGTGGTGGTCTTCTTGGCCGTCGTCTTCTTCGCGGTCGTGGTCTTCTTCGCCGCGGTCTTCTTCGCCGCCGTCGTCTTCTTCGCCGGCGCCTTCTTGGCCGCCTTCTTCGCGGTCTTCTTCGCCGGCGCCTTCGCACGCTTCTCGGCGAGCAGCTCGAAGCCGCGCTCCGGGGTGATCTCCTCGACGCTGTCGCCGGAGCGCAGGGTCGCGTTGGTCTCCCCGTCGGTGACGTACGGCCCGAAGCGGCCGTCCTTGACGACGACCGGCTTCTCGCTCACCGGGTCGGTGCCCAGCTCCTTCAGCGGCGGCTTGGCGGCCGCCCGGCCACGCTGCTTGGGCTGGGCGTAGATCGCCAGCGCCTCCTCCAGCGTGATCGTGAAGAGCTGCTCCTCGGACTGGAGCGAGCGCGAGTCCGTGCCCTTCTTCAGGTACGGGCCGTAGCGGCCGTTCTGCGCGGTGATCTCCTGGCCCTCGGCGTCGGCGCCGACGACACGCGGCAGCGACATCAGCTTCAGGGCGTCATCGAGGGTCACCGTGTCCAGGGACATCGACTTGAACAGGGACGCCGTGCGCGGCTTGACCGCGTTCTTGCCCGTCTTCGGGGTGCCCTCGGGGAGGATCTCCGTCACGTACGGGCCGTAGCGGCCATCCTTGGCGACGATCGTGTGGCCGGTGGCCGGGTCCGTGCCCAGTTCGTAGTCACCGCTCGGCTTGGCGAGCAGCTCCTCCGCGAGGTCGACGGTCAGCTCGTCCGGCGCCAGGTCGTCCGGGATGTCGGCGCGCTGGTGCTGCTCGGTGTCCTTCTCGCCGCGCTCGATGTACGGCCCGTAGCGGCCGACCCGCAGCACGATGTCGTTGCCCACGGGGAACGACGACACCTCGCGCGCGTCGATCGCGCCCAGGTCGGTCACCAGTTCCTTGAGGCCGCCGAGGTGGTCCCCGTCGCCGTTGCCGGCGTCGGCGGCACCGCCCCCGCCCGTGCCCGTGCCCTCGCCGAAGTAGAACCGCTTCAGCCACGGCACGGACTTCGCCTCACCGCGGGCGATGCGGTCGAGGTCGTCCTCCATCTTGGCGGTGAAGTCGTAGTCGACGAGCCGCCCGAAGTGCTTCTCCAGGAGGTTGACCACGGCGAAGGACAGGAAGGACGGGACGAGCGCCGTGCCCTTCTTGAACACGTAGCCGCGGTCCAGGATCGTGCCGATGATCGACGCGTACGTCGACGGGCGGCCGATCTCGCGCTCTTCCAGCTCCTTGACCAGGGAGGCCTCGGTGTAGCGGGCCGGGGGCTTGGTGGCGTGCCCGTCGACCGTGATCTCCTCGGCGCTCAGGGCGTCGCCCTCGGAGACCTGGGGCAGCCGGCGCTCGCGGTCGTCGAGCTCGGCGTTCGGGTCGTCGGCGCCTTCGACGTACGCCTTGAGGAAGCCGTGGAACGTGATCGTCTTGCCGGACGCGCTGAACTCGGCGTCCCGGCCGTCGGACGCGGTGCCGCCGATCTTCACCGTGACGCTGTTGCCGGTCGCGTCCTTCATCTGGGAGGCGACGGTCCGTTTCCAGATCAGCTCGTACAGCTTGAACTGGTCGCCGGTCAGTCCGGTCTCGGCGGGAGTGCGGAAACGATCACCCGAGGGGCGGATCGCCTCGTGGGCCTCCTGCGCGTTCTTGACCTTCCCGGCGTACGTCCTCGGCTGCGGCGGCAGGTAGTCGGCGCCGTACAGCTGCGTGACCTGGGCGCGGGCGGCGGCGACCGCCGTGTCGCTCAGGGTCGTGGAGTCCGTACGCATGTACGTGATGTAGCCGTTCTCGTACAGCTTCTGGGCGATCTGCATCGTCGCCTTCGCGCCGAAGCCGAGCTTGCGGCTCGCCTCCTGCTGCAGCGTCGTCGTACGGAACGGGGCGTACGGCGAGCGGCGGTACGGCTTGGACTCGACGGACCGGACCGCGAAGCTGGTGTTCTCCAGGGCGGCGGCCAGGGCGCGGGCGTTCGCCTCGTCGAGGTGGAGGGTGTTCGCGCTCTTCAGCTGTCCCAGGGAGTCGAAGTCGCGGCCCTGCGCGACCCGCCTGCCGTCGACGGTCTGCAGGCGCGCGACCAGCGACGACGGGTCCGACTGGTCTCCCGCGCGGCCGGTCGCGAAGGTGCCCGTCAGGTCCCAGTACTCAGCAGAACGGAAGGCGATGCGCTCGCGTTCCCGCTCCACGACGAGACGTGTCGCGACCGACTGGACACGGCCTGCCGACAGGCGCGGCATGACCTTCTTCCACAGGACCGGCGAGACCTCGTAGCCGTAGAGGCGGTCGAGGATGCGTCGGGTCTCCTGGGCGTCGACGAGCTTCTGGTTCAGCTCGCGCGGGTTGGCCACGGCGGCCTGGATCGCGGCCTTGGTGATCTCGTGGAAGACCATCCGCTTGACCGGGACCTTGGGCTTGAGGACCTCCTGGAGGTGCCAGGCGATGGCCTCGCCCTCGCGGTCCTCATCGGTGGCGAGGAAGAGCTCGTCGGAGTCCTTCAGCAGGTCCTTGAGCTTCTTGACCTGCGCCTTCTTGTCAGCGTTGACCACATAGATCGGCTGGAAGTCGTGTTCGACGTCCACACCGAGGCGGCGGACCTCGCCGGTGTACTTCTCGGGCACCTCGGCAGCGCCGTTGGGAAGGTCGCGGATGTGCCCGACGCTCGCCTCGACTACGTAGCCGGGGCCCAGGTAGCCCTTGATCGTCTTCGCCTTGGCAGGCGACTCGACGATGACGAGTCGGCGGCCGCCCTGTGCGGTCTCGCTGGTCGGGGACAACTTCGCTCTTCTCTCCGGTCGACGCTGGGGCCTCCCCAGGGTTCGTCTCCCGGGGTCGGGTCGTGGTGACGCTGCGGAGTGTGACGGTACATCCCGCCCCCGTGTCAAACGGGAAAAGCCCGCAACGGCCACTCGAACGGTAACCCGACTACCACCATTCCTGCCGCCCGGAGTGCCCGGAGCCGGCCCGGCCCCATGCGGAGTGCCACCTGTCGGTTACCCACAGGCACACCGCCGACACGCTCTTCAGAGGCGGGTGAAGCACCAGGTTCCGGCCGCCAGGGCGAGCACCGCGGCGACGCTCGCGAGGGTCGCCGACGCGACGGGGTTCACGCCCAGGGCGACGGGCCGGTGCCGGCGGACGCGCGTCACGGTCCACGCCAGCAGTGCGCCTCCGAACAGGGAGAACACCACTCCCGCGAAGATCGCCGGTTCGCTCTCCATGGCTCGCCGTGCCCCCTTGTCCCCGTTCTCGTCTCCCAGCCACGGGAGGCTGTCACCTGTGGGCGGCGGGCAGGCGAACCGGAGGTGAACGCCGGGACGACATGACTGCGGATCGGGGGCTTCCGGCCCCTCACGGACCGTTTCGGACGAGGTGTTCAAATCGACTCGAATTTATTGGCGGGCCGGCAGGCACCACCCCCGACGATCTCTCGATCCCCTCAGCGGGCCGGCTCCAGGAAGCCCTGCTCGACGAGCAGCCGGATCTGCGCCGGAGTGCGGTCGCGCAGCAGCACCGGGTCCTCGCCGATCAGCTGGGCGATGGCGTCGAGGATGCGGCCGGCGCTCATCGTGCCGTCGCACACGCCCGCGAAGCCCGCGCCGACCGTGTCCACCCGGGTCGCCCGGCGCATGCCGCGGTTCTGCCGCAGCACGACATGCTCGGGATCCTCCGCGCCGGGCAGCCCGACCTGCTCCTGCACGACTTCGGCGCCGAGCCGGAAGTGCGCTTCGAGCAGCGCGGCGTCGTCGTGGTCGCGCAGGTAGTCCAGCCGGTCGAAGTGGGCCCGGATGGTGTCCCCGAGCGGCTGCTCCACCGGATGCGGCCACTCCTCCACCGTGACGGAGGGCACGGCGGCGTCCGTCCTGCGCAGGGTGATCCAGCCGAAGCCGACGGCCTTCACCTTGCGCGCCTCGAACTCGTCGAGCCAGGCGTCGTACCGCGCCTGGTACTCCGCCACGTCCTCGCGGTGGTCGCCCGCGTCCCGCAGCCACAGCTCGGCGTACTGGTTGACGTCCTGCACCTCGCGCTGCACGACCCACGCGTCACAGCCCCGGGGCACCCATGACCTGAGCCGGTCCTGCCAGTCCTCCCCTTCGACGTGCTGCCAGTTGGCGAGGAACTGCGCGAACCCGCCCTCGTTCAGCCGCTCCCCCGCCTCCTGAACGAGCGTGCGGCACAGATCGTCCCCGCCCATCCCGCCGTCGCGGTAGGTGAGCCGGGCGCCGGGAGAGATCACGAACGGCGGGTTCGAGACGATCAGGTCGTACGTCTCGTCGTCCCGCACCGGCTCGAAGAGGGAGCCCTCGCGCAGATCGGCGGCCGGGGTGCCGGACAGCGCCAGCGTGAGAGCGGTGATGTGCAGCGCGCGCGGGTTGAGGTCGGTGGCCGTCACACGCGTGGCGTGCTGCGCGGCGTGCAGCGCCTGGATACCGGAGCCGGTGCCGAGGTCGAGCGCGGCGGCGACCGGCGTACGGACGGTGATGCCGGCGAGGGTCGTGGAGGCGCCGCCGACTCCCAGGACGACGCCCTCCTCACGCCGGCCGATCCCGCCGGCGCCTCCGACCGCGCACCCCAGGTCCGACACGATGAACCAGTCCTCGCCACCGGGCCCGCCGTACGGCCGTACGTCCACGGTGGCGGCGAGCTCGTCGTCGCCGGCGCGCGTCAGCCAGCCGCTCTCCAGGCACGCCTCGACGGGCAGGACGTCCGCCACGCGCGCGTGCGGCACCGGTTGCTGAAGCAGGAGCAGCCGGACGAGCAGCTCCAGCGGCGAATCCCCGCGGGTCGCCCGGAGCGCGGGCACGGTCTCGCTCCGCGCCAGGGCCGCGTACGCGGGGGCGCCGAGCAGTTCGAGCAGCCCGTCGGCGGTGAAAGAGGCTCCGAGCAGGGCGTCCCGGAGCCGGGTGGCGACATCGGGACGATCGGAGGAGGGCAGCGGGGACAGGGGTGACTGACTGGCGTTACTCACGCCCCCCATTGTGGCCGCCGGCGCCGGTATCGCACGTGCCCGTGCCGGGCAACGGGCGCGGCTCGGCGGACCGCCCGGCAGTCACTCTGATAGTCGGCAGTCCCGCCTGTCCCGGAAGTGCTCCTCCTGCCCGGAAGTGTTCCTCGCTCAGCTCTGGGTCGCCGGCGCCGTGGCCGCCTTGCAGCTGTCCTGGCGCGCCATCGCCTGGCCGACCTCGCCCTCCTCCAGGGTCCGCAGCGCGTCGTTCCCGCTCTTGCCCAGCTTGTCGAGCTCCGTGGCGATGTCCTTCAGGCCATCCGCGAACTTGCCCTGGTCCTTGGTGTCGAGCCCGTCGACCTGCTTCTTCAGGGAGGCGTACGAGGTGGAGATCGTGTTGAGCTCCTTGACGGCGTCCTGCTGCTTCTTCTCGCCGTTCTCGACGTCCGGCGCCCCTGCCTTGGTCACCGCGGCCCCGATGGCCTTGTAGGCGTCGGACATGTCCTGGAAGGCCTTCGCGTCGGTCTTCTGGACGTCCTCCGGCTTGCTGTTGTCCGAGGTTTCCTTCTGGATCGAGGCATTGGCCGACTCGATCTTCTTGGCCTGCGGCTGTACGGCGTCGCAGACCTCCTTGGCCCAGGAGTCCAGCTTCTCGTTGTCGTCGCCGCCGCATCCCGACAGCGCCAGTACCAGTACCGCACCGCCGGACAGTGCGGCCGCGAGCTTCTTGTTCACCGGTTTGGTCCCTTCCATGGCTCTCGGCCCCGGAACATACACGCCAGATGCACGGCAACCGCACGGCGAGAGTCTATTAAGACCTTTTTGTAACCTTTTGCACCAGGCGAGAGAAGCCTCACGGCGCGATGGCGCTCACACACAGAGCGGGCGGGCGACACGCAACGCGCGCCGCCCGCCCGCACCTTGAGCTGGGGCTCGGTCGACCTCCCTACGAAACCACCGCCGGGTCCGCCGACTTGGGCTCCGGTTCGGCGTTGTCTTCGTCACCCATGGCGATTCCGCGCCGCTTTGACACGTACACCGCACCGGCGATCACGACGAACGCGAGGGCCGCGATCAGGATCCGCACCCCGATGCTCTTGTCCGGGCCGTAGGAGAACTTGATCACCGCGGGCGCGATGAGCAGCGACACCAGGTTCATGACCTTCAGCAGCGGGTTGATCGCGGGACCGGCGGTGTCCTTGAAGGGGTCGCCGACGGTGTCGCCGATCACGGTCGCCGCGTGGGCCTCACTGCCCTTGCCTCCGTGGTGGCCGTCCTCGACGAGTTTCTTGGCATTGTCCCAGGCGCCACCGGAGTTGGCCAGGAACACCGCCATCAGCGTGCCCGCCCCGATCGCACCCGCCAGGAACGCGCCGAGCGGGCCGACACCGAGCGTGAACCCGATGAAGATCGGCGCCATCACGGCGAGCAGACCGGGCGTGGCCAGCTCGCGCAACGCGTCCTTGGTGCAGATGTCGACGACCTTGCCGTACTCCGGGGTCTCGCTGTAGTCCATGATCCCGGGCTTCTCGCGGAACTGCCGCCGCACTTCGAAGACCACGGCACCGGCCGACCGCGACACGGCGTTGATCGCCAGCCCCGAGAAGAGGAAGACGACCGCCGCGCCCGCGACGAGACCCACGAGGTTGTTGGGCTGCGAGATGTCCATCATCAGGCTCAGCGGAGCTCCGTCCCCGCTGAGTTTCTCGCCCACGTCCCGCGCGCCGGTGAAGATCGCGTCGCGGTACGACCCGAACAGCGCCGCCGCCGCGAGCACGGCCGTGGCGATCGCGATGCCCTTGGTGATCGCCTTGGTGGTGTTGCCGACCGCGTCCAGGTTCGTGAGCACCTGCGCGCCCGCGCCCTCGACGTCGCCGGACATCTCCGCGATGCCCTGGGCGTTGTCGGAGACCGGCCCGAAGGTGTCCATCGCGACGATCACACCGACCGTGGTGAGCAGGCCGGTGCCCGCCAACGCCACCGCGAACAGCGCCAGCATGATCGACGTACCGCCGAGCAGGAACGCCCCGTACACGCCGAGGCCGATCAACAGGGCGGTGTAGACGGCCGATTCGAGACCGACGGAGATACCGGCGAGGACGACGGTGGCCGGGCCGGTGAGCGAGGTCTTGCCGATGTCCCGGACGGGACGCCGGGTGGTCTCGGTGAAGTAGCCGGTCAGTTGCTGGATCAGGGCGGCGAGCACGATGCCGATGGCCACCGCGACGAGCGCGAGGACCCGCGGGTCGCCGTCCTTGCCCGTGATCGCCGCGTCCGTCACACCGTCGAGCTCCGAGTACTTCCCGGGCAGGTAGACGAAGACGGCCACGGCCACCAGCACCAGCGAGATCACCGCGGAGATGAAGAACCCGCGGTTGATGGCGCTCATGCCGCTGCGGTCGGCGCGCCTGGGCGCCACCGCGAAGATGCCGATCATGGCCGTGATCACACCGATCGCCGGCACGAGCAGCGGGAAGCCGAGCCCGGCGTCGCCGAAGGCCGCCGAGCCCAGGATCAGCGCGGCGACGAGGGTCACGGCGTACGACTCGAAGAGGTCGGCCGCCATGCCCGCGCAGTCGCCGACGTTGTCGCCCACGTTGTCGGCGATGGTCGCGGCATTGCGCGGGTCGTCCTCCGGAATGCCCTGTTCGACCTTGCCGACCAGGTCGGCGCCGACGTCGGCGGCCTTGGTGAAGATGCCGCCGCCGACCCGCATGAACATCGCGATCAGCGCGGCCCCGAGGCCGAAGCCCTCGAGCACCTTCGGCGCGTCGGCCGCGTACACCAGCACCACACAGGAGGCGCCCAGCAGGCCGAGGCCCACCGTGAACATGCCGACGACGCCGCCCGTGCGAAATGCGATCTTCATCGCTTTGTGCGAAACGATGGTGAGATCTTTTTCCGGCTCGCCTGCCGCCGGAGTGGCTTCACGCGCCGCCGCGGCGACACGCACATTGCTGCGCACGGCGAGCCACATGCCGATATAGCCGGTGGCCGCCGAGAACGCCGCTCCGATCAGGAAGAACACCGACCGACCGGCACGCTGATTCCAGTCGTCCGCGGGCAGCAGCATGAGCAGGAAGAACACGACCACGGCGAATACCGTGAGCGTGCGCAGCTGACGTGCCAGATAGGCGTTCGCGCCTTCCTGGACCGCCGCCGCGATCTTCTTCATGCTGTCGGTGCCCTCGCCGGCCGCGAGTACCTGGCGTACCAGGACGCCCGCGACCACGAGTGCCGCCAGCGCGACGACCGCGATGACCACGACGAGCACGCGGTTGTCATCGGTCAGTACGGCGGCTGCGAGGTCTGTGGGATGGCCCGACTGTGGTGAGAGAGAAAGCCCCGCCATTCGTCCTCCTTGACGCTTGGGCTGAGCTCAAGATGTGGACGGGATTGTAGGTACCGGAACCTGATCAAAACAGAGCGCGATAAGTGGAATTGACCTTCTGAGGTAATGCCCTGAAAGCATTCTCGGACGGCCCGGGAGCATGCGAATGATCGTGAACGAATTCACGCGATGAACGGCACAGGAACTACTGTAAAGGCGACCACTGACACCCGCACATGACGAAGGGCCCCACGGGTGTGGGGCCCTTCGTCGAGAACGGTGTGCGCGGTAGCTTGTCAGGCCAGGATGGTCGGCGGCGGGGTGGTCGGCCAGGTCATCTTGATCGACCCGCCGTGCTCCCCCGCGCTGACCTCGACGTCGTCGACGAGTCCGCTGATGACCGCGAGGCCCATCTCGTCCTCCTCGGCCTCACCGTCGGGGTCGCCGGATCCGGCGCCTGTGCGCTCGCCGGGCACCGCGTGCGGGGCCTCGTCGCCGACCTCGATGGAGAACTGTTTCTCCTCCTCGATCAGCAGCACCTTCACGGGTGCCGAGATCCCGCCGGTCTGATGCAGCCCGACGGCCCGCGTGCAGGCCTCGCCGACGGCGAGCCTGACCTCGTCGAGGACGGCCTCGTCCACTCCGGCCCTGCGCGCCACCGCGGCCGCCACCAGCCGGGCGGTCCTGACGTGCTCGGGCAGCGCGCTGAAGCGGAGCTCAACGGTGGCCATGCATCCCCCTCGCAACTACGGGCGTGCTGTCGGGAGGCTCCGGGCCGCCGAAATCCCGGGCCCCCTCGGTCTTCTACTTCTGCCGAACTCTTGCCACGACTTCGGCCGGCCCGGGCACGGGGCCCGGGCACGGTGGTCAGTCGGTCGCCGCCACCGCTTCCTCGACCGAGGTGTGAATCGGGAACACCTTGGTCAGGCCGGTGATACGGAAGATCTTCAGAATGCGCTCCTGGTTGCAGACCAGGCGCAGGGAGCCCTCATGGGCCCGCACACGCTTCAGGCCGCCGACCAGCACGCCGAGCCCGGTGGAGTCGAGGAAGTCCACGCCCTCCATGTCGACGACAAGGTGGAAACTGCCGTCGTTCACCAGCTCGACCAACTGCTCGCGCAGCTTGGGCGCGGTATATACGTCGATTTCGCCACCGACCCTGACGATCGTGCGATCGCCCATGGTCTCGGTCGACAGGGACAGGTCCACGGATCCTCCAGCACCTTGCTATCGAGCGGTCGCCCTTGGGGCACCTCGGCTTCGTCCCCTGGACGGTTCGCCAGCCGCGATGGCATTCAATCACTTACGGGCAGGCGTGCACGACGCCTTGGCTCCATTGTCCGTCACGCCAGTGACACACTCGGTGCCGATGGCCAAGAATCACCGATCCGATCGAACCCCGACGGACCCCGCCTCCCGACCCACACCGGGCGCGGTCCTGGACCGGCTCGCGTCCGGTCCGAGCAGGGCTTCGCGCATTACTCATACGGAGCACTTGCCCCCGCGCGAGGGTCGGCATGCCGTCTGGCCGGACCGGATCCGAGCGGAGGTCGTGGCGGCCGTGCAGGCCGCGGGCATCGAGCATCCCTGGGCCCATCAGGCGCGTGCGGCGGAGCACGCGCTGGACGGCGAATCGGTCGTCGTGGCCACGGGCACGGCCTCCGGCAAGTCCCTGGCCTACCTCGCGCCGGTCCTGTCCACCCTCCTGGACGGCGCCGAGGCCCCGAACGGCCGCGGCGCGACCGCCCTCTACCTGGCCCCCACCAAGGCTCTTGCGGCGGATCAGTGCCGCTCCGTGAAGGAACTTTCACATCCGTTGGGCCATTCGGTGCGCACCGCCGTGTACGACGGCGACACTCCGTTCGAGGAGCGCGAGTGGATCCGCCAGTACGCCAACTACGTCCTGACCAACCCGGACATGCTCCACCGCGGCATCCTGCCGTCCCACCCGCGCTGGTCCTCCTTCCTGAAGTCGCTGAAGTACGTCGTCGTCGACGAGTGCCACACCTACCGCGGCGTCTTCGGCTCGCACGTCGCCCAGGTGCTGCGCCGGCTGCGCCGCCTGTGCTCCCGCTACGGCTCCTCGCCCGTGTTCCTGCTGGCCTCCGCTACCGCCGCGGAGCCCGCGGTGGCCGCCCGCCGCCTCACCGGCCTGCCGGTGGTGGAGGTCGCCGACGACGCCTCCCCGCGCGGTGAACTGGTGTTCGCCCTCTGGGAACCGCCGCTGACCGAGCTGCACGGCGAGAAGGGCGCTCCCGTCCGCCGCACGGCCACCGCCGAGGCCGCCGACCTGCTCACCGACCTCACCGTGCAGGGCGTGCGCTCGGTCGCCTTCGTACGGTCCCGGCGCGGGGCCGAGCTGATCTCCGTCATCTCCCAGGAACGACTGGCCGAGGTCGACCGGTCGCTCGCCCGGCGTGTCGCGGCGTACCGGGGCGGTTATCTCCCGGAGGAGCGCCGGGCACTCGAACATGCCCTCCATTCGGGTGAACTGCTGGGCCTCGCCGCGACGAACGCCCTCGAACTAGGCATCGACATCTCCGGCCTGGACGCGGTCGTCATCGCCGGTTACCCGGGCACCCGCGCCTCCCTGTGGCAGCAGGCGGGCCGGGCCGGACGGTCCGGGCAGGGAGCGCTGGCCGTCCTGGTCGCACGGGACGACCCGCTGGACACCTTCCTCGTCCACCACCCGGAGGCCCTGTTCGACCAGCCCGTCGAGTCGACGGTCCTCGATCCGGACAACCCCTACGTGCTGGCCCCGCACTTGTGTGCGGCCGCCGAGGAACTGCCCCTGACGGACGAGGACCTCGACCTGTTCGGCCCGGCCTGCGAGGACCTCCTCCCGCAGTTGGAGGCCGCCAAGCTGCTGCGCCGCCGCACCAGGGCCTGGCACTGGACCCGCCGCGAGCGGGCCGCCGACCTGACCGACATCCGCGGTGAGGGCGGGCGCCCGGTCCAGGTCGTCGAGGCCGGCACGGGCCGGCTGCTCGGCACGGTCGACGCGGGCGCCGCGCACTCGACCGTCCACGAGGGAGCGGTCCACCTCCACCAGGGCCGCACGTACCTGGTGCGGTCGCTGGACCTGGAGGACTCCGTCGCCCTCGTCGAGGAGGCCGCGCCGCCCTACTCCACGGTCGCCCGCGACACGACGTCGATCTCCGTGCTGGAGACGGACGTCGAGGTGCCCTGGGGCGACGGCCGCCTGTGCTACGGCTCCGTCGAGGTCACCAACCAGGTGGTCTCCTTCCTCCGCAGACGGCTCATGACCGGTGAGGTGCTGGGCGAGACGAAACTCGACCTCCCTCCTCGTACGCTGCGCACCCGGGCCGTGTGGTGGACCGTCACCGAGGACCAGCTCGACCGCGCCCGGATCAACCCGGAGATCCTCGGCGGCGCCCTGCACGCCTCCGAGCACGCGTCGATCGGCCTGCTGCCCCTCTTCGCGACCTGCGACCGCTGGGACATCGGCGGCGTGTCGATCCCGCTCCACCCCGACACGCTCCTGCCCACGGTCTTCGTCTACGACGGCCATCCCGGCGGCGCGGGCTTCGCGGAGCGCGCCTTCCACACCGCCCGCACCTGGCTGACCGCCACCCGCCAGGCCATCGCCTCCTGCGAGTGCGACGCCGGCTGCCCGTCCTGCATCCAGTCCCCCAAGTGCGGCAACGGCAACGACCCGCTGCACAAGAGGGGGGCGGTCCGGCTGCTCACCGTGCTGCTGGAGGGGGCTCCCGAGGAGAAGGAGGCGGAGAGGGCGGAGCGGCCGGCGGAAGCCCCACCGGCGGCGTCAGAAGCCCCGCGGGAGCCGTCAGAAGCCCCACCGGAGCCGACAGAACTCCCACCGGAGCCGACGGGAGCCCCGCGGCAGCCGACGGAGGCCCCACGGCAGCCGACGGAAACCCCGAAGGAGCCGAGGGAGGCCCCGCCCGCGCCCTGACCTCCGCCGTGAACGGCCCCCGGCCCGACGCCGCCGTCACGTCCGAGATCTCCCCGACAACCTCGCACCGCACGAGCCGGACGCCCTGTGCCCGGGCCACCCGGCCTGCCCGGGCACAGGCCGCCGTACCGCCCTCGGCCCAGTGGTCCGCCGCCGCGAGCGCCGCCAGATCCGCACCGCCCGCCGCACGGTGCCGGATCACGACGGCCTGCCCCAGCGCGAGGACGACGCCGAACACCACGCACAGCACGGCGATCGCCCCGACACTCCAGACGGTGGCGGACCCCTGGTCCGAGGCGGCACCTCGTATCGGCCCGCGCCCCCGGTCCCGGCACTCCGGGCGATGGCCCCGCACCTCCGGCACCCTCCTCACGTGCCCGCCCCCACCGTCTCCTCCACCGACGCCACCGCCTCCTCCCGCACGGCGAAGGACAGGCCGCGCAGCACCGGCGGCTCGGCCTCGACGACCACCCGGACGTGTTCCGCGCCCCGGTCGACGGTGACCTTCGCGCCGGGTGGCGCCGCCTCACGGGCCAGTCGCACGACCGCGTCGGGCGGGTCCTGGCGGGCCGCCGCGCGGGCGCCCGTCCGTGCCGCGTCGACGCACTGGATCTGCGCGGCCACGACCAGCAGCCCCCACACCAGCGCCATCGCGAACATCACCAGCACGGGCAGCACCACAGCCGACTCCGCCGTGACGAACCCCCGGTCCGCGCCCCGCTCACATCCGCGCATTGAGGGCTTCCTTCACGATGTTCTGGAGCTCCGCGCTGACCGCGCCGCTCGTGACGACCTTGTAGAGCACCACAGCGAAGGCCACGGCCGCGACGATTCCCATCGCGTACTCGGACGTGACCATCCCCGCGTCCCTCCGCCCCGCACGCGCCCCGCACACCAGGGCACCCAGTCGTGCCCGTACCGCCTGATACATCTCAACCCCCGTAGGAAAGAGTCCGAACTTCTCTTGGTTGTCGCTGACTTGTTCCGCCGCCTAGCCAGGTCTCCGCCTCACGCACCACCCCCTCCGAGCACCCCGCCCGCGAGCCCGATCACCACGGGCAGCACGCCGACCGCGATGAACGCGGGCAGGAAGCACAGCCCGACCGGCGCGCTGACCATGACGCCCGCTCGGCGTGCCCTGGCCGTCGCGGCGCGCCCCCAGTCGGCGCGAGCCTCCGCGGCGAGTCGCGCGACCGGCGTGGCGGCGGGCAGTCCGGAGACGTCGGCCCGCTCGAGCAGCCGGGCCAGGCCTCCGGCACCGGGGAGGGCGGCCAACCTCCGCCAGGCAGCGCCCGGTTCACCGCCCAGCCGTACCTCCGCCGCGCCCTGGGCGAGAGCGTCGCCCACCGGGCCGCCCAGGGCCTCGCCCACCGCCTGCGCGGCGATCACCGGGCCGGCGCCCGCCGCGATGCAGGCCGCCAGCAGGTCGGCGGCCAGGGGCAGTTGCCGTGCCGCCTCGGCGAGGTCGGGTGCCCGCGGGTCCGTACCGGCCGCCTCACGCCGCAGCCGCCACCGCCACATCCCCAGCGCGCCGACAAGTCCGACGGCGACACCGACCGGACCGCCGATCAGCGCCCACCCGGCGCATGCCACACCCAGGGGAGCCGGCCATCTCCGCGCGGCCCGTCCCAAGATGAGGCGCGGAGCCCGAGCGGCCGTTTCCCGGGGCGACAGTTCGGCAAGCCGACGCCGCATCCTCCGGCGGCGCCCCGCTTTCTTCAGGAAGCGCACCGACCACCAGAGAGCCGGCAACACCCCCACCGTCACCCCCAGCCTGTGGAAAACTTCTCCGCTCATGCCGCCTCCTCCACTCCCCGCACGATCCGCCGCACCCACCACAGCCCGAGGCCCTCCAGCACACCGCCGGCCACCAGACAGCCCAGGCCCGCCGTGGTGTGCAGCAGGACTTGGAGGGGGTCGGCGCCGAGGGCGGTGCCGATGAGCAGGCCCAGGGCCGGCAGCCCGGCGAGCAGCACCGCCGTGGCCCGAGCCCCCGCCAACTGAGCGCGCAGGTCGGAGCGTTGGTCCCGCTCGGCGCGCAGGGCGGCGGCGAGCCGGTCGAGTCCGGCCGCGAGCCCCGCGCCCTGGTCCACGGCGACCCGCCAGCACGCCGCGAGTCCCCGCAGCCCTTCTGCACCCGGCTGCCTGGCGGCGGTCGAGAGGGCGTCCGGCACGTCACCGCCGAACCGTGCCGCCGCCAGCACCGTCGCCTGTGCGTCCGCGAGTCCGCCGCAGTCCCGCGCGGCCCGCAGCAGCGCCTCTCCCGGCTGGCGCCCGGCCCGGACCTCCCCGGCGAGCGCCCCGCACAACGCGATCACCGCGTCGGCCCGGCGTTCCCGGTCCCGCCGCGCCCGGCCGACCAGCCTGATCCGTCGCAGCAGCGGCACGCCGGCCGCTCCCAGGACGACCGGCAGCACCGACGCCCCGAGCACCGCGAGCACCAGCCCGGCCACCGGCGCCCACCACTCGGCCCGCAGCCGCCCCCGGACCCGCCGCAGCCCATCGGCCATCCGCCGCCGCCCAGGCGGCCCGCTCCCGATGGTCCCGCCGCCCGCGAGCAGCAACCGCGCCCGCCGTGCCGCCGAGTGACGCTCACCCAGCAGCCAGACCGCCGCCCCCATGCACGCCACGGCCGCACCCATGGACATCTCAGCCGCTCCCGTCATCACTCGCCCCCGTCATCGCGACCTCACCCGGCCCGCCCTCGCTTCCCTCACCGCGAAGCAGCCCCCGCAGCCGCTCCCACCCCCGCTCGCGCGCGAAGGCCCGTGCTCCCCACCGCAGCGCCGGCACCGTCCGCACCAGCCCGGACGGGTCCCGCTCCAGCACATGCACCTCGGCGATCCGCCGCCGCCCGGCCCGGTCGCGCACGAGGTGCAGCACCACGGAGAGGGCGGCCGCCACCTGGCTATGCAGCGCGGCCCGGTCGAGCCCGGCTGCCGTACCCAGGGCCTCCAGCCGGGCCGGTACGTCGGCGGCGGCGTTGGCGTGCACGGTTCCGCAGCCGCCCTCGTGGCCGGTGTTCAACGCGGCGAGCAGATGCACCACTTCGGGTCCGCGCACCTCCCCCACGACCAGCCGGTCGGGCCGCATCCGCAGTGCCTGGCGCACCAGGTCCTCGAGGGTGACGAGGCCCGCGCCCTCCTGGTTGGCGGGTCTGGTCTCCAGCCGCACCACGTGTGGATGGTCCGGCCGCAGTTCCGCCGAGTCCTCGGCGAGGACGATCCGCTCGTCCGGCCCCACCAGCCCCAGAAGCGCGCTCAGCAGGGTCGTCTTGCCGCTGCCCGTGCCGCCGCTGACGAGGAAGGACAGCCGCGCGTCGAGCAGCGCGCGCAGCACGCGGTCCCCGCCCGGCGGCACCGTGCCCGCCGCGACCAGCTCGCCGAGCGTGAAGGCACGCGGCCGTACGACCCGCAGCGACAGGCAGGCGCAGCCCACGGCGACCGGCGGCAGCACCGCGTGCAGCCGGGTTCCGTCGGGCAGCCGGGCGTCGGCCCAGGGCCGGGCGTCGTCCAGCCGGCGCCCGGCCACGGCGGCGAGGCGCTGGGCGAGCCTGCGTACGGCCGCCGCGTCCGCGAAGCGCACCGGCGTGAGCTCCAGCCCGCCGCCCCGGTCCACCCAGACCCGGTCCGGGGCCGACACCAGCACGTCGGTCACCGACGGGTCGGCGAGCAGGGGCTCCAGCGGCCCGCTGCCGACCAGCTCGGACCGCAACCGCGCGGCGGCCCCCAGGACTTCGGCGTCCCCGAGCACCCGGCCCTGTTCCCGCAGGGCCTGGGCCACGCGCGCAGGGGTCGGCTCGGCACCGCTCTCGGCCAGCCACCGCCGTACTCCGTCGAGCAGTTCCGCGCCCTCCTGTCCGGCCAGGGTGCTCATGCCGCACCCGCCTCGACGAGCGCCCGCTCCCAGAACTCCTTGCAGAACCGGGCGAGCGGTCCGCGCGGGGCGGCGCCCGGGGGTGCCGTGCCCTCGTCCGGGCGCTGCAGTTGCGGCTCGGCCGGCACCTCGCCGACCAGAGGCAGTCCGAGCAGCCGGGCCACCTCCCGGTCGTCGAGCCCGGGCGGGTACGGCCCGCGGACGGCCACCCGCAGATCGCGCAGGACCATGCCGACCGCGGACGCCACCCGCCCGGCGGCCGCGACGGCGCGCAGCTCGGCGGGCACCACCAGCACGCCGACGTCGAGCTGGGTGAGGACCTCGGCGACGCCGTCGTCGATGCGGCGCGGCAGGTCGACCACGACGGTGCCGGCCCGGCGCCGGGCCGCGGCGAGCACGGCGCGCACCGCCTGGGGCGGGACGGCGATCCGGTCGCCGCGGTCCCAGCTGAGCACCCGCAGTGAGTGCAGTTCGGGCAGCGACTCCTCCAGAGCGCCCCCGCCGACCCGCCCGCGTGAGGAGGCGAAGGCGGGCCAGCGCAGTCCGTCGGCCGTCTCGCCGCCGAGGAGTACGTCGAGTCCGCCGCCCAGCGGATCGGCGTCCACGAGGAGTGTGCGCAGCCCCTCGCGCGCGGAGGTGACGGCGAGCGCGCACGCGAGCGTGGATGCTCCCGCCCCGCCCCGGCCGCCGATGACGCCCACGGTGAGGGCGGGCCGGCCGACCCCCTCGGCCACGTCGGCGATGCGGTCGACCAGCCACTGCTCACCGTCGGGCAGCATCAGGACGTGCTCGGCGCCGATCTCGACGGCCCGCCGCCATACCCCGGAGTCGTCCTGGTCCCGGCCGACGAGGACGACTCCCCTTCGCCGCGCGGCCCCGCGCACTCGCCGCGCGGCGTCGTCGCCCACGAGGACGAGCGGCGCTGTCTCCCACCCGCCTCTGCGGTCGGGCACCCCGTGGTGCACTTCGGGTGTGGCGCCCGCCGCCGCGCACAGGCGCAGCAGGTCGTCGAGGAGTTCGGTGTCCTCGGTGACGATCAGCGGTCCGCCCTGCCGCCCTCCGGCGGCCGGCGGCTGATCGTGTGTGACGGCTCCTGCCACGGTCTCCATCCCCCTTCGCTGCATGACTCGCACGGCCCCTGCGGCCACGCGAATCCCAAACGTGGGAAGAACCGGCAACGCGGCCTCCCTTTGAACGGCCGGCACAAACCGGCCGAGCGCTCCCGGCAAACGGAGCCGGGTCTTGAACCCGCCGCGAGCGGGGTGCGCTGGAATCACGGTGCAGCGATCCCGGAAATCGTGTGGATCTTGGTGGATAACTGTGGACGTCCCGACAGTTGTGAATATCGCCGTCACCCATACCGGTGACGCCCTCAGGGCCTCAGTGCGACTTCCACAGAGCAGCCCGACGACTACGCAGCGTGATAGATCATGGGCATGCCAAGAGCACCGCCGAGGCGGCTTCAGAACGGCTTTCCGGCCGCGCGAAGAGGGAGAAAATGCATCCGGACATGCGACGACCCCCGCCGGGGGGGAGAGCGGGGGTCGTCCCCACGGCCGACTCGGGGGGGGAGGAGTCGGACCGGGTTAGCACGGTCGCGAACGATCCGTGACTTCCATGGTGTACCCGAAGGCCCTCTCAGGCAAACCCACGCGCCCCACCTTACGCCGAATGGGCTGCCCCTATGCTCAAGGACGTGGAAAACCACTTGTCGCCCCGCACAGCGGCCTTCTTTGACCTGGACAAGACGGTCATTGCGAAGTCGAGCACGCTCACGTTCAGCAAGTCGTTCTACCAAGGCGGTCTGATCAACCGCAGGGCCGTCTTGCGAACTGCATATGCCCAGTTCGTCTTCCTGGCCGGCGGCGCCGACCACGAACAGATGGAGCGCATGCGCGCCTACCTGTCCGCGCTGTGCCGCGGCTGGAACGTGCAGCAGGTCAAGGAGATCGTCGCCGAGACGCTGCACGATCTGATCGACCCGATCATCTACGACGAGGCCGCCTCCCTCATCGAGGAGCACCACACCGCCGGCCGCGACGTCGTGATCGTGTCCACGTCGGGCACGGAGGTGGTCGAGCCGATCGGCGAGCTGCTCGGCGCGGACCGGGTGGTGGCGACCCGCATGGTCGTGGGCGAGGACGGCTGCTTCACCGGCGAGGTGGAGTACTACGCCTACGGGCCGACCAAGGCCGAGGCCATCAGGGAGCTGGCCGCGTCCGAGGGGTACGACCTCAGCCGCTGCTACGCCTACAGCGACTCGGCGACCGACGTGCCGATGCTGGAGTCCGTCGGCCACCCCCACGCCGTGAACCCGGACCGGGCGCTGCGCCGCGAGGCCCTCTCGCGCGGGTGGCCGATTCTGGACTTCCACCGTCCGGTCCGGCTCAAGCAGCGCCTGCCCGGGTTCTCCGTACCGCCGCGTCCGGCGCTCGTCGCGATGGCCGCCATAGGCGCCGCCGCGGCCACGGCCGGCCTCGTCTGGTACGCGAACCGGCGCCGGGCGACCGTCGCTTGACCCGGAGCGACCCGAAGTCCTATTTGAACGCAAAAGTAAAGAAGTGCAGCCTGGACTTCCGCTTACTCCGGGGCAGGAGTACAAAGGAGTCAACGGCCCGCGAGACCAAGGACATCCGAGAGGATCACCTTAATTACGCATTTGGCCCCACGGACCGAGCATGAACACCGGGCACCCACGCGACGTCGACCCGTCGATTACGGGCCAGCCGCACCAGGGACGGGCAAAGTTCCCGACCTGATGGGCATATATCGAGGACGCTTGGTACCCCGATGCTCATGCCAGCGGCGGTACGAGTTCTCGTACCGCCGCATTTCTCTGCCGGCCCGGTCCTGCCGTCACGCCGCTCCGCGCTGCAGCGCCTCGCACACCGCCATCGACTCGCGTGCCCCCAGTTGGACCGCCTTGCCGCAGTGGGCGATCCAGGCGGCCATGCCCTCCGGGGTGCCGGAGACATACCCGTCGAGGGCCTCCAGGTAGGCCTCGCGGCCCAGCTCGGCGTGGCCCACCTCGGCCGCGCAGACCGACTTCGGATCCAGGCCGCTGCCGATCAGGACGATGCGTTCGGCCGTGCGCGCGACCAAGCCGTTGTGGGATGTGAAAGGTCGCAGCGCGAGCAGCTCGCCATGCACGACGGCGGCCGTCACCAGCGCCGGCGCGGTGCCGCCCGCGATGATCAGCTCCGCCAGCCCCTCCAGCCGGCCGTGCGCCTCGGCCGCGCTCGGCAGCGGCAGCCCGACGAGCGGCTCGTCGACCGGCTCGCCCTCCTGCCGGGGCCGTCCCACCTGGTCGGCCTTGTCGGCCGCCGCCACCAGGTGCAGCCGGGCCAGCACCCGCAGGGGCGACTGCCGCCAGATGGACAGCAGCTGGCCCGCCTCGGCGGTGAGCCGCAGAGCGGCGCCCACGGTGCGCGCCTCGTCGTCGCCGCTGAAGTCCGTACGCCGGCGGACCTCCTCCAGGGCCCAGTCCGCACCGGCCAGCGCCGCCGAGCCGCGGGCGCCGCGCAGGGCCGCCTCGGAGGTGATCGCGTTGCTGCGCCGCCGCATGATCCGGTGGCCGTAGACCCGGTCCACGGACTTGCGTACGGACTCCACGGATTCGGCCACACCGGGCAGCGCCCCCAGGGCCGCGAGAGGGTCGGCGGTCGCGCCTGCTGTACTCATGAGTACGACCCTACGCACCCCGGGGACCCGCTCCACGGCGGAGTGGCCATCTTCACTCCGGCCCCTACTTCGCCGCCGGAGGCCCGGGAACGCCCTTCGGGGCCGGGGCGGGCCCGCCCGCGAGGAAGGACGCCCAGCCCTGCTTCGGCGCCTCGCCGACCTTCAGCGTGCGCAGCTTCTCCAGCGTCGTCGGGTCCTGGGCGTCCAGCCAGTCCACGAGCTGCCGGAACGAGACACAGCGCACCTCCTCCTTGGTGCACACCGTCTCGATGACCTCCTCGACGGCCCGCATGTAGGTGCCGCCGTTCCAGGACTCGAAGTGGTTGCCGATGATCAGGGGCGCGCGGTTGCCGTCGTAGGCGCGGTGGAAGCCCTTGAGCAGGCCGTCGCGCATCTGGTCGCCCCAGAAGCGGTGCATGGCGGGGTTGCCCTGGGTGGTGGTGCCCGACTGGTTGACCATGAAGTTGTAGTCCATGGTCAGCTGCTCGTAGGAGTGCCCGGGGAACGGCACGAGCTGCATGGACACGTCCCACAGGCCCTGCTTCTTCTTCGGCCAGACCTGGTCGTTGACGCCGCTGGTGTCGTAGCGGAAGCCCAGGTCGCGGGCCGCCTTCAGGAAGTTCCGCTGGCCCTCCAGGCAGGGCGTGCGGGCGCCGATGAGCTCCTTGTCGTAGTCGAAGGGCAGCGGGGACGCGTTCTTCAGGCCGGTGTTGGTCTTCCAGGTCTTCACGAACTGCTTGGCCTGGGCGATCTCGTCCTTCCAGTCCTGCACGGACCACTCGCCGACCCCGCCGCCGCTGCCGCAGAAGTGGCCGTTGAAGTGGGTGCCGATCTCGTTGCCCTCCAGCCACGCCAGACGCAGCTGCTTCACCGTGGCGGCGATGCCGCGGCGGTCGTTGAAGCCGATGTCGGAGCGGCCCGGGGAGTGCTGCGGCGGCCGGTAGAGGTCGCGCTTCTCGTCCGGCAGCAGGTACACGCCGCTCAGGAAGTAGGTCATGGTCGCGTTGTTCGCCCTGGCGACCTTGCGGAAGTGCGAGAACAGCTTCTGGCTGTCCTCGCCCGCGCCGTCCCAGGAGAAGACGACGAACTGCGGGGGCTTCTGGCCGGGCCGCAGCCGCTCGGGCCTCGGCAGGTGGGGCTGGGCACCGGTGTAGGCGGTGGAACCGTCTCCGATCAGCCGGACCGCGCTCCCGGGCGCGTGAGCCGGCTTCGCCTTCCGCGGTGCGGGGCTCTCGTGTCTCGATGTGCCGGTCCCGCAACCGGCGAGCGATGCGGCGCAGACCGCGGCGATCACGGAGCCCGCGACGATCCTGTGGCTGGCGGCCATGTTCCGCCCACCTTCTTCCTTCTCTCGGGTGCGGACAGCGCCGCCAAATTCGCACGAGACCGAGAAGGAATTAGTACGACAAGCCGATCACATGGCCACTTCACACTTCAGAGTGATTTATTAGCCCATTTGCCCGTAAAGTCTATGCTCGCCCTTTACTCTGCATTACGATTCGTTTACCGAGCGTTGATGCATCCCGCCGAATTACACCGTGACCACGGCCACGACCGGCCCCGCCCCGAGCGGAGAGCCCGTTATGCGACCGCGCAGCCCCGGAGGAGACGGGAAACACATGTCAGCCTGCGTCCCCACCCGCGCCGACGATCCGAACCGGACCGAGCGCACCCATCCACCCCACAGCCCGCCGCCCCACGGCCCCCGCCGTTTCCGGATCGCGGGTGCCGACGTGTCGGCCTCGATCGCGGTCTTCCTGATCGCCCTGCCCCTTTCCCTGGGCATCGCCCTGGCCACCGGCGCACCCCTCCAGGCCGGCCTCGTCGCCGCCGCCGTGGGCGGGCTCGTCGCCGGACGGCTCGGCGGCTCCCCGCTCCAGGTGAGCGGACCGGCCGCCGGACTCACCGTCGTCACCGCCGATCTCATCCAGCGCTACGGCTGGCGGACGACCTGCGCCATCACCGTCCTCGCCGGCCTCGCCCAACTGGGCCTCGGCTGTCTGCGCGTGGCCCGTGGCGCCCTCGCCGTCAGCCCCGCCATCGTGCACGGCATGCTCGCCGGGATCGGCGTCACCATCGCCGTCGCCCAGCTGCACATCGTGCTCGGCGGCACACCGCAGAGTTCCGTCCCGGACAACCTCCGCGCCCTGCCCGCCCAGTTGGCGGACATGCGCTTCGCGGCCGTGTCGGTGAGCGTGCTGACCCTGGCGCTGCTGCTGCTCTGGCCGAGACTGCCCGGCCGGACCGGGCGCCTGCTGCGCAAGGTCCCGGCCGCGCTCGTCGCCGTCGCCGGAGCCAGCGTCGCCGCCGCCCTCACCGGGCTCCGCCTGCCCAAGGTCGACCTGCCGTCCTGGAGCAACCACGCCCTGGCCGGACTGCCCGAGGGCCCCGTGCTCGGCATCGTCGCCGCGGTGCTCACCACCACGCTGGTGTGCAGCGTGCAGTCACTGCTCGGCGCGGTCGCCGTGGACAAGCTGGTGGCCGGCCGCCCGGGCCTGTCCGCCCGCGTCCGGCGCTCCGACCTCGACCGCGAACTGCTCGGGCAGGGCGCCGCGAACATCGTGTCCGGCTCGCTCGGCGGACTGCCCATCGCGGGCGTGGCCGTGCGGACTTCGGCGAACGTGCACGCGGGAGCGGTGAGCCGGAACTCCACGATGCTGCACGGCGTTCTCGTAGTGATCGCCGCGCTGCTGATGGTCCCGATCCTGGAGCTCATCCCGCTCGCCTCGCTCGCCGCCCTGGTGATGGCCGTCGGCATCCAGATGGTGTCCCTGCACCACATCCGCACGGTGACGCGCCACCGAGAAGTGTGGGTGTACGCCGTCACGACCCTCGGCGTCGTGTCCCTCGGCGTCCTGGAGGGTGTCGCCCTGGGCATCGCCATGGCCGTCGGCGTCGCCCTGCACCGCCTCACCCGCACCCGCATCACACACGAGGAGAGGGAAGGAGTCCATCACGTACACGTCAGAGGACAGTTGACGTTCCTCGCGGTGCCACGGCTCAGCCGGGCCCTGCATCTCGTGCCCCACGGTGCCGACACCGTCGTCGAGCTGGACGGGTCGTTCATGGACCACGCGGCGTACGAGACGCTGCAGGACTGGCAGAAGACGCACACCGCGCAGGGCGGCACGGTCGAGATCACCGGGCGGCACCCCGGCGTCCGCATCTCCGAGCCCCAGGCTTTCACCGGCTGCCGCTGCCGGCCCTGGACGCCCTGGCTCAACCACCAGTGCGACCGGCCCGCATACGCTCCCTCTTCCCGGAAGGACCCGGGCGGGACCGACCGCACCGACCCGGACCCGAAGGGCAGCGGCGGAGCCAGCGGGCACGAACTGGCGCGTGGCATCAGCGCGTTCCAGCGCGACACCGCGCCCCTGGTGCGCAGCGAGCTCGCCCGGCTGGCGCGTGAGGGGCAGCGGCCGTCGCAGCTCTTCCTGACCTGCGCCGACTCGCGGCTGGTCACGTCGATGATCACCTCCAGTGGTCCGGGTGACCTGTTCGTCGTGCGCAACGTGGGCAATCTCGTCCCACCGCCGGGCGAGGAGAGCGGCGACGACTCGGTGGCGGCCGCGATCGAGTACGCCGTGGACGTGCTCCAGGTGCGGTCCATCACGGTGTGCGGGCACTCGGGCTGCGGAGCCATGCAGGCGCTGCTCAACTCCGAGCCAGGCGGCGCCCGGACACCGCTGAAGCGGTGGCTGCGGCACGGGCTGCCGAGCCTGGAGCGCATGGCCGACGACAGCGGGCCGTGGGGCAGGCTGGCCGGACGGGCTCCGGAGGACGCCGTCGAGCAGCTCTGCCTGACCAACGTGGTCCAGCAGCTGGAGCACCTGCGCGCCCACGACTCGGTGGCCCGGGCCCTCGCCAAGGGCTCCCTGGAGTTGCACGGGATGTACTTCCACGTGGGCGAGGCTCAGGCCTACCTGCTCACCGAAACGGACGGCGGCAGCGTCTTCGACCGCGTACGCGAGGCGGACCTGACGGCGTGAGCCCGGCTCGCGCAGGGTGTGCGGCCCGGACGGCCCCAGTGAGCCGGACGGCCCCGGCAGCCCGACGGCCCCGACGGCCTCCTGGCCGCACACCCCACCGCCGCACACACCACACCGCCGACACGCCCCACCACCCCACGACCCGCCGCCGCACACTGCACCCCGCCCGCCGAGCCCCCGATCCACGCGTGACCCGCGTTACACAGGCTGAACTTTCCCTGGTCGGCGTCCGTGGGTACGGATGACGCCGGCCGCCGACCCACCGGCCCGACAGGTCTAAACCAATCGGCGGTCGGCCCTTGTCATCGCACCCCCGGGTCTGATGAGCTGTGGCCTGGGACACAACGGACACCCTGGGAAAGGCAGATGCCGTGAGCAACGAAAGCCTGGCCAACCTGCTCAAGGAAGAGCGCAGGTTCGCACCCCCCGCCGACCTGGCCGCCAACGCCAACGTCACCGCGGAGGCGTATGAACAGGCCAAGGCTGACAGGCTCGGCTTCTGGGCCGAGCAGGCCCGTCGGCTGACCTGGGCCAAGGAGCCCACCGAGACGCTCGACTGGTCGAACCCGCCGTTCGCCAAGTGGTTCAAGGACGGCGAACTCAACGTCGCCTACAACTGCGTCGACCGGCATGTGGAGGCCGGGCACGGCGACCGTGTCGCGATCCACTTCGAGGGCGAGCCCGGCGACAGCCGTGCCATCACCTACGCCGAGCTCAAGGACGAGGTCTCCAAGGCCGCCAACGCCCTGCTGGAACTGGGAGTTCAGGCTGGCGACCGGGTCGCCGTCTACATGCCGATGATCCCCGAGACGGCGATCGCGATGCTGGCCTGCGCCCGCATCGGCGCCGCGCACTCCGTCGTCTTCGGCGGTTTCTCCTCGGACGCGCTCGCCACCCGCATCCAGGACGCCGACGCGCGCGTGGTCATTACCTCCGACGGCGGCTACCGGCGCGGCAAGCCGTCCGCGCTCAAGCCGGCCGTGGACGAGGCCGTCGAGAAGGCGGGCAACGTGGAGCACGTCCTGGTCGTGCGCCGCACGGGCCAGGAGGTCGCCTTCACCGAGGGCCGCGACGTGTGGTGGCACGACCTCGTCGGGCGGCAGAGCGCCGAGCACACCCCGCAGGCGTTCAACGCCGAGCACCCGCTGTTCATCCTCTACACCTCGGGCACCACGGGTAAGCCGAAGGGCATCCTGCACACCTCCGGCGGCTACCTCACGCAGACCGCCTACACCCACCACGCCGTCTTCGACCTCAAGCCGGAGACGGACGTCTACTGGTGCACCGCCGACGTCGGCTGGGTGACCGGCCACTCGTACATCGTCTACGGCCCGCTCGCCAACGGCGCGACGCAGGTCATGTACGAGGGAACGCCCGACACGCCGCACCAGGGCCGCTTCTGGGAGATCGTCCAGAAGTACGGCGTGACGATCCTCTACACCGCGCCCACCGCGATCCGTACGTTCATGAAGTGGGGCGACGACATCCCCGCCAAGTTCGAC
Source organism: Streptomyces sp. NPDC016851 (assembly GCF_055562795.1). Classification (NCBI taxonomy): domain Bacteria; kingdom Bacillati; phylum Actinomycetota; class Actinomycetes; order Kitasatosporales; family Streptomycetaceae; genus Streptomyces; species Streptomyces sp. NPDC016851. The sequence continues at coordinate 521,332 of NZ_JBVHEP010000001.1, read as the reverse complement.
CTGTCCAGCCTGCGGGTGCTGGGCTCGGTGGGCGAGCCGATCAACCCCGAGGCGTGGATCTGGTACCGCAAGAACATCGGCGGCGACCGCACCCCGATCGTCGACACGTGGTGGCAGACCGAGACCGGCGCGATGATGATCACCCCGCTGCCGGGTGTGACGGCGACCAAGCCCGGGTCCGCGCAGACGCCGCTGCCCGGCATCGCCGCGACGGTCGTCGACGACGAGGCGAACGAGGTGCCCAACGGCGGTGGCGGCTACCTGGTGCTGACCGAGCCGTGGCCGTCGATGCTGCGCACCATCTGGGGCGACGACCAGCGGTTCCTCGACACGTACTGGTCGCGCTTCGAGGGCAAGTACTTCGCCGGTGACGGCGCCAAGAAGGACGACGACGGCGACATCTGGCTGCTCGGCCGGGTCGACGACGTCATGCTCGTCTCCGGGCACAACATCTCCACCACGGAGGTCGAATCCGCGCTCGTCTCCCACCCCTCGGTCGCCGAGGCGGCCGTGGTCGGCGCGGCGGACGAGACGACCGGGCAGGCGATCGTCGCGTTCGTGATCCTGCGCGGCACGGCCTCCGAGACCGAGACCCTGGTCGCCGAGCTGCGCGCCCACGTCGGCAACGCGCTCGGCCCGATCGCCAAGCCCAAGCGGATCCTGCCGGTGGCCGAGCTGCCCAAGACCCGCTCCGGCAAGATCATGCGGCGTCTGCTGCGGGACGTCGCCGAGAACCGCCAGCTCGGTGATGTCACCACGCTGACCGACTCCACGGTCATGGAGCTCATCCAGGCCAAGCTGCCGGCCGCGCCCAGCGAGGACTGATCACGGCACGGGCATAGCGCAGCGGACGAAGGGCACCCGGCGGTCGGTACGCCGGGTGCCTCACGGCACACCCGGTGCCGAGCACCGAGCGTGCGCCTCGGCACCCCGGGTGGTTGATCATCGGATGCGCCCGGCCATATGTTTACCTAGACTAAGAAAAACAACTGCTCCATGGTGCGCCGGGAAGTCTGGTCGGCATGCGTACAGCCCTGCCCACCGACCGGAGGTCTCCCCGTGACCGCGCCCCGCCCCGACACCCCCCGCAAGGTCCTCGGCCGGCTTTCGCTCCCCGAGCGGACCTACGTGGCCGATGCGCTGCGCACCGAGACCGTCGGCGGGGTGCTGCTGCTCGCCGCCGCGGTCGCCGCACTGCTGTGGGCGAACATCCCCGGGCTGCACGACAGCTACGAGAGCGTCGCCCACTTCCACCTGGGCCCGGCCTCCCTCGGCCTGGACCTGTCGGTCGCGCACTGGGCCGCCGACGGGCTGCTGGCGGTCTTCTTCTTCGTCGCCGGCATCGAGCTCAAGCGGGAGCTCGTCGCCGGTGATCTGCGCGACCCCAAGGCCGCCGCGCTGCCGGTCGTCGCAGCGCTGTGCGGGATGGCCGTACCGGCCCTCGTCTACGTCCTCACCAATGTCACCGGCGGCGGCTCGCTCGCCGGCTGGGCCGTGCCCACCGCCACGGACATCGCCTTCGCGCTGGCCGTGCTCGCGGTCATCGGCACGTCCCTGCCGAGCGCGCTGCGGGCGTTCCTGCTCACGCTCGCCGTCGTCGACGACCTCTTCGCGATCCTGATCATCGCGGTGTTCTTCACCGACGGCCTGAACTTCGCCGCGCTCGGTGGCGCCGCGGCGGGCCTGGTCCTCTTCTGGCTGCTGCTGCGGTTCGGCGTACGCGGCTGGTACGTGTACATGCCGCTCGCGCTCGTCGTCTGGGCGCTGATGTACAACAGCGGCGTCCACGCCACCATCGCCGGCGTCGCCATGGGCCTGATGCTGCGCTGCCACCGGCACGAGGGCGAGGCGCACTCCCCCGGCGAGCACATCGAGCACCTCGTACGGCCCCTGTCGGCAGGGCTGGCCGTGCCGCTGTTCGCGCTCTTCAGCGCCGGTGTCGTCGTCTCCGGCGGCGCTCTGGCCGATGTGTTCACCCAGCCCGAGACCCTCGGCGTCGTCCTCGGACTGGTCGTCGGCAAGGCGCTCGGCATCTTCGGCGGGACGTGGCTGACGGCGCGTTTCACCCGGGCGTCGCTCAGCGACGACCTCGCCTGGGCGGACGTGTTCGCGGTGGCGAGTCTCGCCGGCATCGGCTTCACCGTGTCGCTGCTGATCGGGGAGCTCGCCTTCGAGGGCGACCAGGCGCTGACCGACGAGGTCAAGGCCGCGGTGCTGCTGGGCTCGCTCATCGCCGCGACACTCGCGACCGTGCTGCTGAAGATGCGCAACGCCAAGTACCGTCGCCTGTGGGAGAACGAGGAGCGCGACGAGGACGCCGACGGCATCCCGGACATCTACGAGGAGGACGACCCGGCGTACCACGAGCGGCTGGCCGAGCTCTACGAGCACAAGGCCGCCGAACACCGCCGGATCGCCCAGGAGAAGGCGGCCGCGCGCCACGGGCTTGCCGAAGTACCGGGCGGGGCAGGCGATGACCACCACCGTCCGGCATGATCTGACGAGACGGTACAAAAGACGGGACCGTACGCAGTCAGGCCGTACGCAGTGGGACGACTGTGACGAGTCAGACAGAAGACGCGGACATCGGACCGTACGCAGAAGAGGGAGACCGCGATGAGCGCACCCGACGGCAGCCCGGTCGGCGCCGAACGCACCATCGGCCAGCTGTTCGCCTCGGCGACGGCTGAAATGTCGGCGCTGGTGCACGACGAGATCGCGCTGGCCAAGGCGCAGCTCAAGCAGGATGTGAAGCGCGGCGCGACCAGCGGCGGCGCCTTCTCGATGGCGGGCGCCGTGCTGGTGTTCTCCCTGCCGATGCTGAACTTCGCGCTGGCCTACGGCATCCGCACCTGGACCGACTGGAACCTGGCGATCTGCTTCCTGCTGTCCTTCGCGGCGAACGTGCTCGTCGCGGTCGTGCTCGCGCTGATCGGCGTGGCCTTCGCGAAGAAGGCCAAGAAGAGCAAGGGCCCGCAGAAGGTCGCCGCCTCGATGAAGGAGACCGCGGGCGTCTTCCAGAAGGCCAAGCCGCACCCGCGGCCCGAGCTCCCGAAGGACCGGGTCCCCGAGGCCATCGAGGCTGTGGCACGCTCGTCGTCATGACCGATCCCGCCACACCTTCGGCACAACCGGCCTCGGCCGTGCGGCTGGACGGACCCTGGAGCCACCGCGACGTCGCCGCCAACGGCGCCCGCTTCCACATCGCCGAGCTGGGCGACGGGCCGCTGGTCCTGCTCCTGCACGGCTTCCCGCAGTTCTGGTGGACCTGGCGGCACCAGCTGGTGGCGCTCGCCGACGCCGGCTTCCGGGCCGTCGCCATGGACCTGCGAGGCGTCGGGGGGAGCGACCGTACGCCGCGCGGTTACGACCCCGCCAACCTCGCGCTCGACGTCACCGGCGTCATCCGCTCGCTCGGCGAGCCGGACGCCGCGCTGGTCGGCCACGACCTGGGCGGGTACCTGGCGTGGACGGCGGCCGCGATGCGCCCCAAGCTGGTGCGGCGGCTCGCGGTCGCGTCCATGCCACATCCGCGGCGCTGGCGCGCGGCCATGCTGCGGGACGTCAAGCAGACCCGCGCCGGTTCACACATCTGGGGCTTCCAGCGGCCCTGGATCCCGGAGCGGCAGCTCACCGCCGACGACGGGGCGCTCGTGGCCGAACTGATCCAGGACTGGTCCGGGCCGCGCCCGCCGGAGGACGAGGCGCTGGAGAACTACCGCCGGGCCATGTGCATCCCCTCCGCGGCACACTGCGCGGTCGAGCCGTACCGCTGGATGGTGCGCTCCCTGGCCCGCCCGGACGGCATCCAGTTCAACCGCCGGATGAAGCGGCCCGTGCGCGTGCCGACGCTCCATCTGCACGGCTCGCTCGACCCCGTGATGCGCACGCGCAGCGCGGCCGGGTCCGGCGAGTACGTCGAAGCCCCGTACCGCTGGCGCCTGTTCGACGGCCTCGGCCACTTCCCGCACGAGGAGGATCCCGTCGCGTTCTCCTCGGAGCTCATCAACTGGCTGAAGGATCCCGAACCCGATCGGTGACCGTTCGACCGCGGCCGGTGTCCGCGCGTGAACGCCTGTCCGACGAACGGCCAATTGCCTGGCGCATAGGCCAATTGGACGCTCCCGGGGCGGTTATCGACCATGGGGCAGGGGCACACGTCGGGGTATGGGCTGGACGCACGACTACAGTGACGCAAGCCGCAATCGCCGCTCGGCGGGCGGTGCGAACCCCCACCAGCGAGGCGGTGCACCGCAGATGGCGACCGCCGACCCCAGGGTCGGGATCCCGCGTATCCTCCGCCGCCGGGCCCGCTGGGTCTCCGTACGTCTGCGCCATACACGCGACTGAGGCGTCACTCGCGCGAGTGACGCCCCGATCACCTCGCCCCCAGGGCCGCTCCTAGAGCGCGCAGCTGTCGCTGCCCACTTGCTGGTTCGCGGTACGCCCCTTGGTGATGTCCTCCTGGATCTCGTCCACGGTGAGCGCGTACCCCGTCTCGGCGTCGTCGAGGGACTTGGCGAAGACCACGCCGTAGACCCTCCCGTCGGGCGTGAGCAGCGGGCCGCCGGAGTTGCCCTGGCGGACGGTCGCGAAGAGGGAGTAGACGTCGCGGCGGACCGTGCCGCGGTGGTAGATGTCCGGGCCGTTGGCCGTGATGCGTCCCCGCACGCGCGCGGCCCGCACGTCGTACGCACCGTTCTCCGGGAACCCCGCGACGATCGCGCCGTCGCCGCTGCCCGCGTCCTTGGTGGTGAACCGCAGGACGGGCGCTTTGAGGTCGGGAACGTCGAGTACGGCGATGTCGCGCCGCCAGTCGTAGAGCACGACCGTGGCGTCGTACTTCTTGCCCTCGCCGCCTATCTGCACGGTGGGCTCGTCGACCCCGCCCACCACGTGCGCGTTGGTCATGACGCGGCGGTCGTCGAAGACGAAGCCGGTGCCCTCCAGGACCTTGCCGCAGCTGGGGGCCGTGCCCATGACCTTGACGATGGAGCGCTGGGCGCGGGTGGCCACCGGGCTGCTCGCCAGGGCCGGGTCGGGCGGCTGGACGTCGGTGATCGGCTCGTTGGAGAACGGGCTGAAGACCTGCGGGAAGCCGTTCTGCGCGAGGACCGAGGAGAAGTCCGCGAACCAGGTGGCGGCCTGGTCCGGCAGCGCCTGGGAGACGCCGAGCAGCACCTTGGAGTTGCGGACCTCCTTGCCGAGCGTCGGCAGTGTGGTGCCCGCGAGGGCCGAGCCGATCAGCCAGGCGACCAGGAGCATCGCCAGGACATTGACCAGGGCGCCACCGGTGGCGTCCAGGGCCCGGGCCGGGGACCAGGTGATGTGCCGGCGCAGCTTGTTGCCGAGGTGGGTGGTGAGGGCTTGGCCGACGGAGGCACAGACGATGACGACGACGACCGCGACGACGGCCGCGGTCGTGTTCACCTCCGCGTTGTCCGTGATCGCGTCCCAGATGACGGGCAGCGCGTAGACCGCGACGAGACCGCCGCCCAGGAAGCCGGTCACCGACAGGATGCCGACGACGAATCCCTGGCGGTACCCCACGACCGCGAACCACACGGCGGCGACCAGCAACAAGATGTCCAGCACGTTCACGGAGGCCACCCTGTCATGCGCGCCAGTCGAGCGGGACCTGCTTCTCGCGGTCCCAGGGCTGCTCCCAGCCCGCGTAGTGCAGCAGCCGGTCGATGATTCCGGCCGTGAAACCCCAGACAAGTGCCGATTCGACCAGAAATGCCGGACCTTGGTGGCCGCTGGGGTGGACGGTGGTGGCGCGGTTCGCGGGATCCGTGAGATCCGCCACGGGGACGGTGAAGACCCTGGCGGTTTCGTTCGGATCGACGACCCCGACCGGGCTGGGCTCACGCCACCAGCCCAGCACCGGGGTGACGACGAAGCCGCTGACCGGGATGTAGAGCCTGGGCAGGACGCCGAACAGCTGGACACCCGAGGGGTCGAGGCCGGTCTCCTCCTCGGCCTCGCGCAGGGCCGCCCGCAGCGGGCCGTCGCCCCGCGGGTCACCGTCCTCCGGGTCGAGGGCGCCGCCGGGGAAGGAGGGCTGCCCCGCGTGCGAGCGCAGGGAGCTCGCACGCTCCATCAGCAGCAGCTCCGGCCCGCGCTCGCCCTCCCCGAACAGGATCAGCACGGCGGACTGGCGCCCGGCGCCGTCCTCCGGGGGCAGGAAGCGGCTCAGCTGCCGCGGCCGGACCGTCTCCACGGCGTGCACCACCGGGTCCAGCCAGCCGGGCAGGCCCTCCTTGCTCACCGTCACCGGTCCGCCCTGTGTGTCGCTCGCCCGTGTCATCGCCACCCCCGTCGTCCTGCCGCATCCAACGCGCGGCACCCCTGAGATCGTTCCGCGAACGGCCGCGATCCCCTGATCGGAGGGCTAGGCGGACACTCCCTGGTGGGGCAGCTCATCCGGCCCCCAGCGGCGGCGCCGGTGTGCCGCCCGCGTCCAGGTAGGCCTGCGGGGGGTTCAGACGCTGGCCGGGGAAGCCGCCCTTCTCGTACTTGAGCAGCTTCCTGGCCTTCTCCGGGTCGGTCTCGCCCTCGCCGTACGCCGGGCAGAGCGGGGCGATCGGGCAGGCGCCGCAGGCGGGCTTGCGGGCGTGGCAGATACGGCGGCCGTGCCAGATCACGTGGTGCGAGAGGTCCGTCCAGTCGCTCTTCGGGAACAGCGCGCCGACCGCGGCCTCGATCTTGTCCGGGTCGGTCTCGGCGGTCCACTGCCAGCGGCGCACCAGGCGCTGGAAGTGCGTGTCCACGGTGATGCCGGGCCGGCCGAAGGCGTTCCCGAGCACGACGAACGCGGTCTTGCGCCCGACGCCGGGCAGCTTGACCAGGTCCTCCAGCCGGCCGGGGACCTCACCGCCGAAGTTCTCCACCAGAGCCTTGGACAGCCCTATGACCGACTTCGTCTTGGCCCGGAAGAAGCCGCACGGGCGGAGGATCTCCTCCACCTCCTCCGGGTTGGCGGCGGCCAGGTCCTCGGGGGTGGGGTACTTGGCGAAGAGCGCGGGGGTCGTCTGGTTGACGCGCAGGTCCGTGGTCTGGGCGGACAGGACCGTCGCGACCACCAGTTGGAAGGGGTTGGCGAAGTCCAGCTCGGGGTGGGCGTACGGGTAGACCTCGGCGAGCTCGCGGTTGATACGGCGGGCCCGGCGGACCAGGGCGGTACGCGACTCGCCACTCGGAGGGTGGACGACGGTCCTGGCCGGGGAGGTGCCCTTGATGCGGGCGGTGGCCTTCTTGGGCGCGACGGTGACCTTCTTGGCGACGGGGGCCTTTTTCGCAGGCGCGGCCTTCTTCACGGCCGCAGCCTTCTTGCCAGACGCGGTCTTCTTCGCAGCCGCGGTCTTCTTCGCAGCCGCGGTCTTCTTCGCAGCCGCGGTCTTCTTCGCAGAGGCGGTCTTCTTCACAGCCGCTGCCTGCATCGCGGATGCCTGCTTGCTCGCGGCCCCGGCCCTACTGGCAAGGGCCTTCTTCGCCGGCGTCGACTTCCCGGAAGGCGCGGCCTCCCCTGTCGCTTTCGCCGTTTTCCTACCGCCATCGGGGCTCTGTTCGCCCACAGCGGAATCGCGACGTACAACCACCCGCCCAGCCCCCTCGGCCTGTGCTCTCACCGGCGATTTGGACACCCGGCCAGCCTAAGGCCCGGCACCGACATCCGCCCCGGACCCCGAAGATCGGCGTCCAATTGGACCCCTGCCGCGTACCCCGGGACACGTGTGCGGCATCCTTGTGACAGATCACACTGTTTGGACCGTCCGGCAAAATGGGCACCACGGTGCCTTGGTACGCGGGGGCAACAGCCCCTGAGCAGGTCGACAAGGAGAGAACTCGTGGACGACGTTCTGCGGCGCAATCCGCTCTTCGCGGCGCTCGACGACGAGCAGGCCGCGGAGCTCCGCGCCTCCATGAGTGAGGTGACCCTCGCGCGCGGTGACTCGCTGTTCCACGAAGGTGACCCCGGCGACCGCCTGTACGTGGTCACGGAGGGGAAGGTCAAGCTCCACCGCACGTCCCCCGACGGCCGCGAGAACATGCTGGCCGTGGTCGGCCCCGGCGAGCTCATCGGCGAGCTGTCGCTGTTCGACCCGGGCCCGCGCACCGCGACCGCCACGGCGCTGACCGAGGTCAAGCTGCTCGGCCTCGGCCACGGCGACCTCCAGCCCTGGCTGAACGCCCGCCCCGAGGTGGCCACGGCGCTCCTGCGCGCCGTCGCACGCCGGCTGCGCAAGACCAACGACGCGATGTCCGACCTCGTCTTCTCGGACGTCCCGGGCCGTGTCGCCCGGGCCCTGCTGGACCTCTCGCGCCGGTTCGGCGTGCAGTCCGAGGAAGGCATCCACGTCGTCCACGACCTCACGCAGGAGGAGCTGGCCCAGCTCGTCGGCGCCTCCCGCGAGACGGTCAACAAGGCACTGGCGGACTTCGCGCAGCGCGGCTGGCTGCGCCTGGAGGCCCGCGCGGTGATCCTCCTGGACGTGGAACGCCTCGCCAAGCGCTCGCGCTGACGCGCAGGCACCCTGGCCGTACGACGTCGGGCCCCGTCTCCTCGCGAGACGGGGCCCGACGTCGTACCAGGGCACGGTCGGAGGTCAGATGAGCCCGTGCTCCTCCAGGTAGTCCAACTGCGCCCGCACCGACAGTTCCGCCGCCGGCCACAGGGAGCGGTCCACGTCGGCGTAGACGTGGGCGACGACCTGCCCGGGAGTGCGGTAGCCGTCCTCGACGGCCGTTTCGACCTGGGCCAGGCGGTGGGCGCGGTGGGCGAGGTAGTACTCGACGGCGCCCTGGGCGTCCTCCAGGACGGGTCCGTGGCCGGGGAGCACCGTGTGGACGCCGTCGTCGACCGTGAGGGACCTGAGGCGCCGCAGGGTGTCCAGATAGTCGCCGAGACGGCCGTCGGGGTGGGCCACGACCGTCGTCCCGCGGCCCAGGATCGTGTCGCCGGTCAGGACGGCCTGGTCCGCCGGGAGATGGAACGACAGGGAGTCGGCGGTGTGGCCGGGAGTCGGGACGACCCTCAGTTCGAGGCCGCCGGTGGTGATCACGTCTCCGGCGGCCAGGCCCTCGTCGCCCAGCCGCAGTGCCGGATCGAGCGCACGCACGCGCGTGCCGGTCAGTTCCGCGAACCGGGCGGCGCCCGCCGCGTGGTCGGGATGACCGTGGGTCAGCAGGGTCAGGGCGACGCGCTTGCCGGCCTGCTCGGCCGTGGCGACGACACGGCGCAGGTGCCCGTCGTCGAGGGGGCCCGGGTCGACCACCACCGCCAGGTCCGAGTCGGGCTCGGACAGGATCCAGGTGTTCGTGCCGTCCAGGGTCATCGCCGACGGGTTGGGGGCCAGGACGTTGACGGCCCGCGCGGTGGCGGGCCCCGAGAGGACCCCGCCCCGGGGCTGGCCGGGAAGGGCTGCTGCGTCCGTCATGCGCTGGCTCCACCGGTCGGGGCGTTCGGGATGTGCTTGGTGAACTCGTCGTGGCCCGGCCAGGAGAGCACGATCTCGCCGTCCACCAGGCGGGCGGTGGCCAGAACGGGCGTGAGGTCCCGCCCCGGGGCGGCCGCAAGCGCCTCGGCCGCGCTCCCGTACGCCGTCAGCTGACGCAGGGTCGCGATGGTCGGCGGCATCATCAGCAGCTCGCCCTTGTCGTACCCGGCCGCCGCCTCGCCCGGGGCGATCCACACCGTACGGTCGGCCTCCGTCGAGGCGTTGCGGGTGCGCTGCCCCTCGGGGAGGGCGGCCACGAAGAACCAGGTGTCGTAGCGGCGGGCCTCGAACTCCGGGGTGATCCACCGAGTCCAGGCACCGAGCAGGTCGGAGCGCAGGACCAGACCGCGGCGGTCCAGGAACTCCGCGAAGGACAGCTCCCGGGCGACCAGGGCGGCGCGGTCCGCCTCCCAATCGGCGCCGGTGGTGTCGCCGACGACCGAGTCGGGCGTCTCGCCGGCGAGCAGCACGCCCGCCTCCTCGTACGTCTCGCGGACGGCCGCGCAGACGATCGCCTGGGCCGTCGTCTCGTCGACACCGAGCCGGTCCGCCCACCACGCGCGCGTGGGGCCCGCCCAGCGGACGTGGTGGTCGTCGTCCCGGGGGTCGACGCCGCCGCCCGGATAGGCGTACGCGCCTCCGGCGAAAGCCATGGAGGCGCGTCGGCGCAGCATGTGGACGGCGGGGCCGGTGCCGGTGTCCTTCAGGAGCATGACGGTGGCCGCGCGCTTGGGGGTCACCGGGGTGAGGGTGCCGGCCGCGAGTGCGCGGATCCGCTCCGGCCACTCCGGGGGGTACCACTGACCGTTCGCCATGGGCGCGAGGCTATCCCGTGACGGGCGGATGTTCGAGTGGCCCCGGGGACGGATTGCGCAGCTAGGGCCACCGAAAGAGGGCTAGGCGCCGAACGGGGTTACGCGAGCTCCACCTGGATCTCGACCTCCACCGGTGCGTCCAGCGGCAGCACCGCCACGCCCACCGCGCTGCGCGCGTGCACGCCCTTGTCGCCGAGGACCTCGCCGAGCAGCTCGCTGGCGCCGTTCAGCACCGCGGGCTGCCCCGTGAAGTCCGAGGCCGAGGCCACGAAGCCGACGACCTTCACCACGCGCGCGATGCGGTCCAGGTCACCGGCGACGGACTTGACGGCGGCCAGGGCGTTCAGCGCACACGTGCGTGCCAGCTCCTTGGCCTCCTCCGGGGTGACCTCCGCACCGACCTTGCCGGTGACCGGAAGCTTGCCGTCCACCATCGGGAGCTGCCCGGCGGTGTAGACGTACGGCCCGGACTGCACGGCCGGCTGGTACGCGGCGAGCGGCGGGACGACGTCGGGCAGGGTCAGGCCGAGCTCGGCCAGTTTCGCCTCGACGGCGCCCATCACTGCTTCTCCCGCTTCAGGTAGGCCACGAGCTGCTCGGGGTTGTTCGGCCCGGGCACGACCTGGACGAGCTCCCAGCCGTCCTCGCCCCAGGTGTCCAGAATCTGCTTCGTGGCGTGGACGAGCAGCGGCACGGTTGCGTATTCCCACTTGGTCATGCGGCCGACTCTAGCCGCTGCCGGAGAGGGGTCACGCGGCCGACCACGCCCCCGGGCATCCGCCCTCGTCGGCGATGGTTATCCACAGCCTCCCGCGTAGCCCGGGCACGGACTGGTTAGGCTCGAATACGTGAGCAGGCTCCAGGTCGTCAGCGGCAAGGGCGGTACCGGCAAGACCACGGTGGCCGCGGCCCTAGCGCTGGCCCTGGCCACGGAGGGGAAGCGGACGCTTCTCGTCGAGGTCGAGGGCCGCCAGGGAATCGCGCAGCTCTTCGAAACGGAGGCGCTGCCCTATGAGGAACGGAAAATCGCGGTCGCTCCCGGGGGCGGGGAGGTGTACGCGCTGGCCATCGACCCCGAACTGGCCCTTCTGGACTACCTCCAGATGTTCTACAAACTGGGAGGCGCCGGGCGGGCCCTGAAGAAGCTCGGCGCGATCGACTTCGCCACCACCATCGCGCCCGGCCTGAGGGATGTACTCCTCACCGGCAAGGCGTGCGAGGCGGTACGGCGCAAGGACAAGAGCGGGCGGTTCGTCTACGACTACGTCGTCATGGACGCCCCGCCCACGGGCCGCATCACGCGCTTCCTCAACGTCAACGACGAGGTCGCCGGGCTCGCCAAGATCGGCCCGATACACAATCAGGCCCAAGCCGTGATGCGGGTGCTGAAGTCGCCGGAGACGGCCGTGCACCTGGTGACGCTGCTGGAGGAGATGCCCGTCCAGGAAACGGTGGACGGCATCGCCGAGCTGCGGTCGGCGCGGCTGCCGGTGGGGCGGATCATCGTGAACATGGTGCGGCCGGAGGTGTTGGACTCGGACGACCTGGAACTCGTCCGGACGGTCCCGCGTTCCACGGTTGCGCGGTCGCTGTCGTCCGCCGGGCTCGGCGGGGCGCGGCGCGGCGGGCGCGCGGAGCGGCTGGTGGATCCGCTGCTCAGGCAGGCCGAGGAGTACGCCGAGCGGTACGCGCTGGAGCACGACCAGCGCGCGGTGCTCACCGAGCTGGGCCTGCCGCTGCACGAACTGCCGCTGTTCGCCGAGGGCATGGACCTGGCGGGGCTGTACGAGCTGGCCCGCGAGCTGCGCGAGCAGGGCGTGTCATGAGCCGGGCAGACCCCGGCCCCGGGAACAGCGCAGGCCCCGGTCCTGGGAACAGCGCAGGCCCCGGCCCTGGAAACAGCACACAGGCAAGGCCCGTCTTGAGTCGGAAGCAGGGGATGTCATGAGTCGTCCGGACCCGGCCCACACCCACGACCCGGCCCGCCACCACCTGCCCCCCGCGCGCGTGCTCGACATCGACCCGCTGCTGGAGGACCCGAAGACCCGCATCGTGGTGTGCTGTGGCTCGGGCGGGGTCGGCAAGACCACGACCGCGGCGGCCCTGGGGCTGCGCGCGGCCGAGCGGGGCCGCAAGGTCGTCGTCCTCACCATCGACCCGGCCCGCCGGCTCGCCCAGTCCATGGGCATCGACTCCCTCGACAACACCCCGCGCCGGGTGAAGGGCATCGACGACTCCGCGGGTGGCGAGCTGCACGCGATGATGCTCGACATGAAGCGCACCTTCGACGAGATCGTCGAGGCGCACGCGGATCCCGAGCGGGCCGCCGCGATCCTGGGCAATCCCTTCTACCAGTCGCTCTCGGCGGGCTTCGCAGGCACGCAGGAGTACATGGCGATGGAGAAGCTCGGGCAGCTGCGGGCCAGGGACGAGTGGGACCTGATCGTCGTCGACACCCCGCCCTCCCGCTCGGCGCTGGACTTCCTGGACGCGCCCAAGCGGCTCGGGTCGTTCCTGGACGGGCGGCTGATCCGGCTGCTGACGGCACCGGCGAAGCTGGGCGGCCGCGCCGGCATGAAATTCCTGAACGTCGGGATGTCGATGATGACCGGCACCCTCGGCAAGCTGCTCGGCGGCCAGCTCCTCAAGGACGTCCAGACGTTCGTGTCCGCGATGGACACGACCTTCGGCGGGTTCCGCACGCGTGCGGACGCCACGTACAAGCTGCTCCAGGCGCCCGGCACGGCGTTCCTCGTGGTCGCGGCCCCGGAGCGGGACGCGCTGCGCGAGGCCGCGTACTTCGTGGAGCGGCTGGCCGCGGAGGACATGCCGCTCGCCGGGCTGGTGCTCAACCGGGTCCACGGCAGCGGCGCCGGCCGGCTGTCGGCCGAGCGGGCGCTCGCCGCCGCGGAAAATCTTGAAGAGCCCCGCATTGTGGATCAGGAGGGCGGGAAAGCAGTACTTCGTAACTCCCCCGACACGTATGACAGTTCAGGCTCTCCCACATCCGAAACACCAGCTCAGGCTGTTGCTGAGGCTTCTGACGGTGGCTCCCCCGCCGAGGACGCCGAGAACACTGAGGACACCGAGAACACCGAGCGGTCCGTCGACCAGCTCACGGCAGGCCTGCTGAGGCTGCACGCCGAACGGATGCAGCTGCTCTCCCGTGAGCAGCGCACGCGTGACCGCTTCACCGCGCTCCACCCAGAGGTGGCCGTGACGGAAGTGGGCGCGCTGCCCGGCGATGTGCACGACCTCGCGGGACTGCGCGACATCGGCGACCGGCTCGCGGCGGACGAGCGCGAGCTTCCCGCCCCCGCCGTCGGCTCCGAGCTGCCGGACGCGGACACCCGACCCGAGGCGAGCGCCTGAGCAAGTGCCTGCCCGAGGCGAGTGCCCGGGCAAGTGCCTGCCCGAGGCGAGAGCCTGGGCGAGCGCCTGAGCAAGTGCCTGAGCAAGTGCCTGCGGGCAACCCGGTGATGGCGAAGGGCCCGTACAGGGCCCTCGGACCTTTGGAGCTCCCGGAGAGAACCCCTCAGCTCACCGCCGCGTAGTTCTCGTAGACCTCGTCGTCGTCGAGGGGCACGATGCCCGTGCCGCGCTCGTACTCCGTACGCGCCGTCTCCAGCAGCCGGCGCCAGGAGGTCACGGTGGGCCGCCTGCGCAGCAGTGCGCGGCGCTCCCGCTCCGTCATGCCTCCCCACACGCCGAACTCGACGCGGTTGTCCAGCGCGTCGGCCAGGCACTCCGTGCGCACCGGGCATCCGGTGCACACCGCCTTGGCCCTGTTCTGCGCCGCTCCTTGAACGAACAGTTCATCCGGATCGGTAGTGCGGCAGGCCGCCTGCGCACTCCAGTCGACTACCCAGCCCATACCGGCGCCGTCCTCTCCCGAATCGAGGCTCCCCCACGGCGGCAGCGGCATATTCACCGCCGCCAGTTGAGGACGTTACGGAAGGTGGGCACAGCGCAACACCCCCAGCGGGCCCAATCTTGAATGGTCCGAACGGACTATGGGTAAGCGGCAGATCACCCGGGGGAGTGAGCTGGCGACATACGTAACCTTCCCGGCAAACCAGGACAGTTCGCATGCGTCACAACGGACGCCGTATGACACACAAGGCGGATTCGGACACGACCCCACCAAAAAAGTTGGGGAACACCCGGAACGATTCGGGGTCGCCGGACGTATTGATACGTGACCTCACTGCTGTGACAGTTGAGAGCAGCTTAGGCCAAGGCCTATACGCCTGTCCGGCGAATGAGAACGTAGGCTGCCCTCATGCCAAAGAAGCGCTCGGGCGGTGGTCTGTCTCCCACGCAGCAGGCCGCCAAGTTCCTCGGTGTCAGTGTTCTCGCGGGAGCCGTGCTGGCCGGTATCGCGCTGCCCGCGGTGGGGGCGCTGGGGCTGGCGGCGAAGGGATCGGTCGAGAGCTTCGACGAACTCCCGGCCACCATGAAGACCCCGCCCCTGAGCCAGCGCACCACGATCCTCGATGCCGACGGCGGCCAGATCGCCACGGTCTACTCGCGCGACCGCACGGTGGTGCCCCTCAAGAACATCTCGCCGTACATGCAGAAGGCGATCGTCGCGATCGAGGACTCGCGCTTCTACCAGCACGGCGCGGTCGACCTGAAGGGCGTGCTGCGCGCCCTCAACAAGAACGCGCGCAGCGGTGAGGTCGCCCAGGGCGCCTCGACCCTGACGCAGCAGTACGTGAAGAACGTCTTCGTCGAGGAGGCCGGTGACGACCCGACGAAGGTCGCGCAGGCCACCCAGCAGACCATCGGCCGCAAGATCCGCGAACTGAAGTACGCGATCCAGGTCGAGGAGGAGCTCGGGAAGAAGAAGATCCTCGAGAACTACCTGAACATCACGTTCTTCGGCCAGCAGGCCTACGGCGTCGAGGCCGCGGCCCGGCGCTACTTCTCCAAGTCCGCCAAGGACCTGAACGTCCAGGAGGCGGCCCTCCTCGCCGGCATCGTCCAGTCGCCCAGCCGGTACGACCCGGTCAACGACGAGGCGGAAGCCACCAAGCGCCGCAACACCGTGCTCCGGCGCATGGCCGACGTCGGCGACATCTCCCGGGCGCAGGCCGCCGAGGCGATGAAGGCGCCGCTGGGCCTGAAGGTCAGCAAGCCCAAGAACGGCTGCATCACGGCGGTCAAGGGCGCGGGCTTCTTCTGCGACTACGTGCGCGAGGTCTTCCTGAACGACCCGGTCTTCGGCAAGACCCAGGAGGCGCGGGCGAAGGTCTGGAACCAGGGCGGCCTGACGATCCGCACCACCCTCGACCCGCAGGCCCAGGAGTCGGCGCAGCGGTCCATCAAGGACCACGTCTACACGAGCGACGACGTGGCGACCGCGGCCACCCTCGTCGAACCCGGCACCGGGAAGATCGTCGCGATGGGCCAGTCACGTCCGTACGGCGTCGACATCAAGAAGGGCCAGACGACCCTCAACCTGTCCGTCAACGACGACATGGGCGGCGGTGTCGGCTACCAGCCCGGTTCGACGTTCAAGCCGATCGTGGCCGCCGCGGCCCTCGAGGACGGCATGCCGGCGAACAAGGTGTACCGCTCGCCGTACGAGATGCAGTACCCGAGCCCGGTCTCGGCCTGCAACGGCAGGACCTGGAAGAACGATCCGGCCAACCCCGCCGAGGTCGCCAACGAGAACAGGTCCGAGGTCGGTCCGTACGACATGAAGGAGGCGACCGCCAAGTCGGTCAACACCTACTACGTGGAGATGATCAGCGACATCGGCATCTGCCCGGTGACGAAGATGGCGAAGAAGATGGGCGTCGAGCGGGCCGACGGCAAGAAGATGCCCCAGGTGCCCTCCCTCGCCCTCGGCACCCAGGAGATGTCCCCGCTGACCATGGCGAACGCGTACGCCACGTTCGCCTCGCGCGGCATGTACTGCACGCCGGTCGCCATCGAGTCGATCAGCCAGCGCGTCGGCGACAGCAAGAAGTCGCTCCCGGTCCCGAAGTCGACCTGCTCGCGCGCGATGTCGGAGAAGACCGCCGACACCATCAACACGCTGCTGCGGGGCGTCGTCGAGGACGGTACGGGCAAGAAGGCCGGCCTCGGCAGCCGCCCCAGCGCCGGTAAGACCGGTACGACGGACGAGCGCTACGCGGCCTGGTTCGTGGGCTACACGCCGAACCTTGCCGGTGCCGTGTGGGTCGGCGACCCCGCGCACAAGCGGAAGATGGTCGGCATCACCATCGGCGGCGTCCCGCACGACAAGGTGTTCGGTGGCGAGGTCCCCGGGCCGATCTGGGGCGACATGATGACCGGCGCGCTGGAGGGCAAGCCCGTCGAGAACTTCAACACCGTCCACATCCCCGACGGCATCGACCGGGACCGGGACCGCGGCGACGGCGACGGCGACGAGGGCCGCGACGACGGGGACAACGGTGACAACGGCAACGGCGGCTTCATCGGCGGCCTGGTCGGCGGCAACAACGGCGGCGGGGGCGACGAGACCTTCCCGACTCCTTCGTTCTCCATCCCGGAGGGGTTCTTCCGGGGGCAGGGCAACGGGGGCAACGGGAACGGCGGGCGCGGCTGAGGCGGCTGAGGCCGCTCACCCTGAACGCGGAGGGCCCCTTCCCTCCGTACGAAGATCTTCGTACGGAGGGAAGGGGCCCGCGTGTTTCTCAGCCGCAGTGCTGCCAGCCGATCGAGTCGTACGCAACGGTCCGGCCGTTGTACACGATCGACCCTTCCCACCTCACGCACTTCCCGGCGGCGGAGACCGTGACCGGGCCCGCGTACTGCGCGAAGCTCCCGGAGTCGGTGTCGCTGCGCTCCGGGGACGTATTGGCCATGAGCTTGATGCTCATCGACGTGCTCACGCCGTAGAGCGGCCCCCCGGACTTGGTGAAGATCGCGCAGTTCTTCGAACCGTCCCAGTAGAGCCGGACCTGGCCGACGTACTGCCCGGTGTATGGGCTGTAGTCCCCCGTGACGTTGTACGTGTCGATGAGGCTTCCCGAGCAGCTGCCCGCCGCCTCGGCCGTCCCCGTGAAGCCCAACGTCGCGGCGACCACGGCCGCCGCGGTCACGGAGGCCTTGAGAACACGTCTCGACCCAGTCATCCCACCCTCGATTCGAACGAACGTTCAGAGTCGGCTGACGGTACATCCGCCCCAGGGGCGGTGTCTCGGAAATCACACTTCCGCGACCGGGGGGCGGGCGATCGAGTGGGCGGGCGTCCGCGTGCCCGTCCGCGTGACCGGGTTGCCGCGCGGCCGGGCGTCTGGGTGACCGGGAGTCCAGGTGACTGGGTGACCGGGAGTCCGGGTTGCCGGGAGTCCGCGCGACCGGGCGGCCGGGCGGCCGGGCGGCCGGAGGGTCTCCGGGACTCCGGGACTCCGGGCCTTCGGGACTCCGGGTCTCCGGGTCTCCGGGTCTCCGGGACTCCCCTAGCCCGCGAGGATCTTCTTCACGGCCGCGGCGACGCGGCCGCCCTCAGCCTGGCCCGCGACCTTCGGGTTCACGATCTTCATGACCGCACCCATGGCCCGCGGCCCCTCCGCCCCGGCCGCCTTGGCCTCCTCGACGGCCTGGGCGACGATCCTGTTCAGCTCGTCGTCGCTGAGCTGCTTCGGCAGGTACGCGGCGAGCACCTCGCCCTCCGCCTTCTCCCGCTCCGCACTCTCGGCACGACCACCCTGCGCGAAGGCCTCGGCCGCCTCACGGCGCTTCTTCGCCTCCCGGGTGATCACCTTCTGCACCTCGTCGTCGGAGAGCACGCGCTTCTCCTTGCCCGCGACCTCCTCCTTGGTGATCGCGGCGAGGGTCAGCCGGAGCGTCGAGGAGCGGAGCTCGTCGCGCTCCTTGATCGCGGCGTTGAGGTCGTCCTGCAGCTTCGACTTGAGCGTGGTCATGAGGTTGATTGTCGCAGGTGCGGGCGGGCAGGCGCCCCTTGATTTGCGGGGCCGTGCTTCAACGGATGCTTGAAGGGCCGGGGTCGTCAGGGGATTTCGGGCACCGCCGGGCGGAGACGACCGGCGCGGTCTGACACGATGGACGCATGCGCGCGCGATACGGAGTCCCCTTGGGAATCGCGGCGGCTGGTGCCGCCGGTCTGTTGTACTCGGCGGGCTTCGAGGCCCGCTCCTTCCGCCTCCGCCGGGTCACGGTCCCGGTCCTGCCCTCGGGAATGCGCCCGCTGCGCGTGTTGCAGGTCTCCGACATCCACATGGTCAGCGGCCAGCGCAAGAAACAGCGCTGGCTGCGTTCCCTGGCGGGCCTGCGCCCCGACTTCGTGATCAACACGGGTGACAACCTCTCCGACGCGGAGGGCATCCCGGAGGTCCTGGACGCGCTCGGCCCTCTGATGGAGTTCCCGGGCGCGTACGTCTTCGGCTCCAACGACTACTACGGTCCGCGGTTCCGCAACCCCACCCGCTACCTGTGGGAAAAGGTGCAGGGCCGCCACGGCCTGAACGGCAACCCGCCGGCCGTCGGCGTGGCCCACATCCCGTGGGAGGACATGCGGGACGCCTTCGACGCGGCGGGCTGGCTGAACCTGACCAACACGCGAGGCACTCTCAAGGTCGACGGCGTCTCACTGGAGCTGACGGGCCTGGACGACCCGCACATCAAGCGGGACCGCTACGAGCAGGTGGCCGGCGGCCCGTCGGACTCCGCCGACTTCTCCATGGGCGTGGTCCACGCGCCGTACCTGCGCACGCTGGACGCCTTCACGGCCGACGGCTACCCCTTGGTCCTGGCCGGCCACACCCACGGCGGCCAGGTGTGCATCCCCTTCTACGGCGCCCTGGTCACCAACTGCGACCTGGACACGGACCGCGTGAAGGGCCTGTCCACGCACACGGCGGAGGGCCGTACGTCGTACCTGCACGTCTCGGCGGGGTGCGGCACGAACCGCTACACACCGGTACGGTTCGCGTGCCCGCCGGAGGCGACGTTGCTGACGCTGGTGGGGCGGGAGTAGCGCGGAGCGTCTGCCCGCCGACAGGACCGGGGACGGGCCTGCACCGCCCTCTTAACCCACACAGCCCGCCCAGAATCGCCCTCTCTGTCCGCTTCTGTCAGCGTGAGGGCATGACCGCCCCGATACCCCGGGACATACCGGATCTCCCCGCGATTCCGGGCAAGCCCGCGCTGAAGCCGTCCCCCGTCCCCGCCACGGCCGTCGTCACCCCGGTCCGCCGCCCGGCGGCCGCGGCCTTCCGCCTGCTGGTCGCCCTCGCGGCGACCGCGGGCGTGGCGCTGGAAATACTCCTGGGCGACCCGTCCCGGACCCTCGGCTACTTCGCGATCCAGAGCAACATCCTCCTCGCACTGGTCATGGCCCTCTCCGCCCGCCGCGCGTGGACAGCCGCCCGCCCGCTGCCAGGAGCCGTCCTGGGCGCGACCCTGCTCTACGTCGTCATCGCGGCCCTGGTGCACCACCTGCTCCTGGCGAACGAGGCGAGCCCCTTCGCCCTCACGGGCGAGGCCGCGGCCGCTCCGACGGGCTGGCAGGCCGTCGCCCACCACACCCTCCACACGCTGACCCCGATCGCGGCCGTACTGGACTGGCTCCTGCTCACGACCCCCGGCCGCCTGCACCTGCGCCAGGCCAGCACGTGGCTGCTCTACCCCCTGGCCTACCTGGCCTTCTCCCTCATCCGAGGCGAGCTCCTCCTCCCGGGCAGCGCCGACCGCTACCTCTACCCCTTCCTGGACGTCGACCAGGACGGCTACAAGAAGGTCCTCGGCAACGCGCTCCTCCTGGGCCTCTCCTTCTACGCCTTGGCGATCCTCCTCGTGGCCCTCGACCACGCCCGCCCGAACCCCCTCCGCCACCCCTGGAAAACCGGATTTCGTCTCTAGCCACCGGTGGGCTAAAGTAAACGTCGTCGCCGCGACAGCAGCGACATCGGGGTGTAGCGCAGCTTGGCAGCGCGCTTCGTTCGGGACGAAGAGGTCGTGGGTTCAAATCCCGCCACCCCGACAGTGAAGTACCAGGTCAGGGGCCTGATCCGCAGAGCGGATCGGGCCCCTGAGTGGTTCCGGGGGTCGTTTTGGGAGCCGTTTGGGAGCCAAGTTCGGGATCCGGCTCCCCGGCGGCTCCCGGATTCCTTGCGCCGAGCCCATCGACCGGCTGCGGCCGTCGAACTCCTCCGACATCCTCGACCAGTCGCCAGTTCTTCTGTCGCTCGGCCTCCCGGTGGGTCCGGAGGGATGTGCTCAAACGCATGCCGTCGACCCTGCGATCTCGGCACACCATCAGCAGCAAGAGTCAGATCTTGGGCTGCCATGCGAGGCCACGTCGGCAGTACTCCGGCAGCGACATCGATACCGATCAGCACTCGCGATAGCGCGCGAAGACGCGAGAGCGCTCCTGTTCCCAGGTCCACTCCGCGGCCGTCCGGTAGAACGGCGCCCCTTTGGCCAACTCGAAGAACTGGCCGGCGGGCCTGCCGGTTGCCTTGAGGATCACGATGGACGAGAGCATCGGCTCAAGCCCCTGACTGTCTCGGCGGCAGGCGTCACCCAGCAAGAGGCTGATGATCAGGCCGCGGTAATGGACATTGTGCCCCTTCGCCTTCAGTTCTTCGCTGAGGGACTTGTACCAGCCGTCGGTACGGCCCTCTCGTGCCCAGCGCCGAAGGATTTCCATCGTCCCGTCCAGCGCAGACAGGTACTCGGCATCGCCCTGCTTCATCCGAACCCCCATCCCCTCTCGGCAACTCCCCCACAGTATCCGGGACATGTGCATTGACGGCACCGGTCACCGCGCACAGGGGAGCGATGGGTCAGCAGTCGTGGGCGCAGTTCGAACTGGACCCGACGATCTCCGAGGCCGCGTATGGGATGTACCGGCGGACGTGGCGGCGTCAACTCGGCCACCCCAGTGACCCTTCCGCGCCGACCAGGCAGGGATGGATCAACTCGCCAATCAATGAAGGGAAGTTGGACCGGACGTTGCTTGCGAAGCTAGCTTCGCGAATGTACGGTTGAAGTCATCGAGGGTCGGGCGCGGCTCGGACTTCGTGCGCGGTGGGGGCAGGGGAAGCGTGCAGTTCCTAGTCCGGCACCGCAGGCAACAGCGTGTGACACGTGAACCGCCGCACCACCCTGCATGGTTTCCAGGCCCGGCAGGGGGTGCGGCTCAACCGACCCCGCACAGTGTGCGAAGACAGAAAGGACAACCTCGTGAGGACTGTCGATGTCCATCATGCACGTTCCCTCCCACCTCGGGCCAGAGCGGCCGTGATGCCGCTCGTGGTGATCATCGTCGTGGCCGTATTCGGTGCCTCCCTCGTGGGGCACGGCACGGCGGCGCTGATCGCGGTCGTCACAACTCTGCTGGCCGCTGCCGTGCAGGAGCTGCTGCGGGCTGCCATGCGGCACTGGACGCGCGTCGCCTGATTGTCGGCGGTGGGGGCACGGTGCGCATACACACCGCACCCCCACCGCTGGCGCGTAGGGATCACAGCAAAGCGTGAGTGCCGGGAAGAGAGACGGAGGAGTGTGCGCAGAGAGGAGGAGTCCATGACTCGGGGCCAGGTCCCCCTCGGGAGTATTTGCGAGGTGACGGCCGGTCCGTCCGGTTCCTTGCTGGAAAGCCTGCAAGACGGTCCGGACGGGGTGCCGGTGATATCGCCGCCGGATCTCACCGATCACCACACGGTGGATACCCGGCGGCTGCGCCGGGTGCCGTGGAGTGAGGCCAAGCGGCTCTCCCGGTTCGCGCTGCGGGAAGGCGACCTCCTCGTCGTGCGGCAAGGGGCGCTCGGTCGACTGGCGTTGATCGAGGAAGAACACGCCACATGGTTCTACAGCTCGTCCTGTCTGCGCCTCAGGCCCCGGCGTGAGTTCGTCCTGCCCGCGTACCTCGTGTCGTATCTGTCCTATCCGCCCGCGCAACGGGCCTTGCTGGGACAGTCCCTCCCGGGTACCGTCCCGTCGCTCAACTCCACGATGCTGAAGGAGTTGCCGGTCACGATTCCGCCGCTGGACCGGCAGCGCTCCGTCGTCGAGGCCCTGGCCGATGTCGACGCCCGGATCAGGATCCAGCGGCTGATGGCCGACCGCCTTGAGGCACTACGGCCGGCCATCTTCGGAGAGCTGATTCAAGGAACGAGGCACAGGTGAGTCCCCTTACTGTCGCGCAGTTGGAAAGCGCCCTCTTCGGCGCCGCCGACATCCTGCGAGGCAGAATGGATGCTTCGCAGTACCGTGATGTCATCTCCGGAATGCTGGTCCTCAAGCGGGCCTCGGACCAGCCCGGTATTCTCCGAGTGCCCGAGCGGGCGAGCTGGTCGCACATCATCGGCTACGAGGGCAAGGCGCTGGGTCACGTACTCAACGAAGCCCTGTGGGAACTCGAGCGGAGCAACCCTGAGGTATTGAAGGGTGCCTTCGAGGCTCTCGACTTCGACAGATGGCTGGGCCGTGCCGAGTTGAAGGCACTGGTCGATCACTTCGACCACATTCTACTGAGCGACGACAACTTGGAGTTCGGCGATGAGGTCGGTCGTGCCTATGACTTTGTCCTCAGCGCGTTCGCTGACAGCGCGGGGAAACGGGGTGGGGAGTTCTTCACCCCCCGCTCTGTGGTCCGGCTGATGGTGCGCTTGGTCCGACCGCAGGAGGGGCAGTCGGTCTACGACCCGTTCGCCGGTTCGGGAGGCATGCTCGTCCAGGCCAGGCAGTACGTCGACGAGCACGGCGGGGACGGCGCGAGCCTCGCCCTTTTCGGGCAGGAAGTGAACGGCGCGACGTGGTCCACGGCCCGGCTGAACCTCCTATTGCACAGCATCACGGACGGTTCGGTGCTCTGCGGCGACACACTGACCGATCCACTTCACTCAGGGGAGGACGGGCGCGTCAGACGCTTCGATCGTGTGCTTACCAATCCTCCCTTCTCGATCAAGTACTCCGAGAAGGAGATGAGGCACCCGGAGCGGATGAAGTACGGCGGGGCATCAGGGCAGCTTAAGATCGCCGACCTGATGAACGTCCAGCATGTGCTGGCCACACTCCGCCCGGACGGAATCGGAGCAGTGGTCACTCCGCATGGTGTGCTGTTCCGGGGTGGAGCAGAAGCGGAGATCCGCCGAGGCATCGTCGAGGACGCCCGGCTCGAAGCAGTGATCGGTATTGGCCCGAACGTCTTCCACGGCACGGCCATCCCCGCCTGCATCCTGGTTCTGCGGGGCACGAACGGAACACCAGCGGATCAGCGCGGCCAGGTGCTGTTCATCAACGCCGAGCGCGAATTGGTCACGGGGCGGTCGCAGAACCACCTGGAGCCGCAGAACATTGAGAAGATCGTGAATGCTTTCCGCGAGTGGGCGGACATCCCCGGATTCGCACGGGCGGTCTCGCTCGAGGAGATCGCGGACAACGACTTCAACCTCAACATCCGGCGCTACGTGGACACCACTCCGCCTCCCGAGCCACCGCTGGACGTTCGCGCGGCACTGTTCGGTGGGGTGCCAAGAAGCGAAGTTGATGTGGAAATGGCGAAGTTCCACGCTTACGGCATCGACCTCGCTGACCTGTTCGCGTTGAAGGGTTCCGGCTATCTCGATTTCCTGAGCGACGGCTGTGAGGCGACCGCAGCACGCATCTCGGTCCTCGCTGCTGCCCGAGAGGAAGAGTTCATCGACCGCTGTCGTTCTTGGTGGGAGGAAACGGCATCACGCATTGCCGAGCTAGCTGGCACAGCACGACTGTTGATGTTGCGTCCCCGGCTTATGGCTTCCTTCTGTGAGGAACTGCTGTCGGCGCGGATTCTGGACCGGTACCAGCTGACCGGAGCCTTCGCGGCATGGTGGTCGGACCGGCACGACGACCTCAGAAGCCTAAACCTCCGGGGCTTTTCTGGGGTGATCGATCGATGGGCCACGGCCGACGGCGGGCGGTCTTCGTATCTCCCCCAGAACCTGGCGCGCGAACGAGTGCTCGACGTTCTTGGTGAGGATCTCCTCTCCCGAGCGGAGAAGCTCGTTGCCGCGGAACGACAGGGACTGGTCGATATCTACCGCTCATGGGGCGACCGATACGAGACCTCCCTCATGGATCTGGAGAAGCAGAACGAGGCCGCTGCGGCAAGGCTCGGAGCCCGATTGGAGAAGCTTGGTTACACGTAGTCCGGCCTCCCTGGCGCCGCAATCTCTCGACCGCGTCGCCAGACTGAGGTGATCGCCGTGACTGGGTCGCTGTAGGCCACCCTGAACCGCCGTGATCCTGGAGTACAGGTACGAGTGACCGAGCAGGGTGACGGACTAGCCATGAGCCCCGCGAGTCCTTCGGCTTGGCCCTGGCGTGGGCCTTGCACCGCACGGTAGAGGGCTCGTTGTACGGGCCGAGCGGCGCTGGCAGCTGTTCGGGCGCTCAAGGACAGCGCATGATGTGGGCCTCAACCGCGCTTCGTTCGAGGCCCATTTCACCAGATCCGCCACTCGACTTCTGACTACTGAAGCGCTCCCTGGCGCGCTCGCAGAAGTCCATCGAGGACGCGCACCGGTGACGTAGGACACATCGCCAGCCGGGCATCGAGCGCCGACTCCCACTGCTGGGCCAGTCCGAACATTAGGCGCTTGCGCATGCCTGAGGTGACGTGGGCGTAGCGGGCCGAGACCGAGCCGTCGATGTGGCCCATGCGTTCGTCCATGAGCACCTTCTCGGTTCCCAGGTCCTCCATCATCGTCCGGTGGGTGTGGCGAAGGCCGTGGGGCGTAAGTCCCTTGGCTACCGGGAGCCAGCAGGCGTCGGCCCGATCGCTGGCACCTCGCCCTCGGGCCGGGACGCCGGGCCAAGGTTCGCCGAGTAGGGGCACCGGTCGTGGCTCCTGGGGTGCCTTCTTCGGGTACCAGCCGGAGACCGCCGGCGTGAACAGCCAGGTCGCAAAACCGTTCCTGCGCCAGTGGGTGGCATGCTCCGGCACGACGCCGCCCCGCACGAACCGGAGGTCCGTGATGGCCTGCTCGACCTTCGCTCGCGTGGCCTCGGTGACCCGTTTGGGGTGGTTGAGGACGTTGGACACCGTGCCGGTCGAAACGCCGGCACGGCGGGCGACGTCCACGAGCTTCGCGCGCTGGTGGCCGCCTGTGCGGGCCGCGCCCTGTCCTCGGAAGACGTGGGTCTTGCCGTGGCAAGGGCACGGCTTGGGCTTTGTGCGGGCGATGTGGTTGGCGACCAGCGCGGACAGCCAGTCCATCGAGTCGATGGTGCGGTAGCTGTCGTCCTTCGGTGGGCAGCGCACCAGCTCGCCCGTGTCGAGCTCGTACAGCTGCCACTCGACACGGACGGCTCCAGGGCGGACGAACGCGGTCTCCAGGCCGACGATCTCGCCCCAGCGCATGCCGGTGTACCCCTTGAGGACCACGGCGACGAACTCGTCGTCACGGCCGGAGAGCAGGGCGGCGCGCTCGGCGGTCAGCAGGATGCCGAGAGCGTCGGTGACCACCTTCTCCGGACCACGGTCTCGGGAGCGGCCGGCGCGTTTGCCCCGTCCGCGCCGCCGAGCGGCCGGGTTGGACGTGATCAGGCCCTCGTCGATCGCGTCCTCGAAGATCAGGTGGAGCGTCGAGCGCCAGGTCTTGACGCTGGAGGCCGCGTAGAGGGCCTTCTCCTTCTTCTCCCACAGGTCGACGTCCGTGCGCAGGATGCCGGCGAGCGCCTTGTCCTCGAACTCGGGGAGGAGGTGCTCCTCGATGTGGCGCTTGAAGTTCTGCATGGTCGAGGCGGCCAGGTCCTGGGCCTCGTACCAGCGGTTCGCGTACTCGCCGAAGGTCTCCTGGCCGAGGGACGGGTCACGCCAGTCGCCGCGACGGTACTTGTTCTCGACCTCGGCCGCTGCCCGTTGGGCCTCGCCCTTGGTGGCGAACCTGATCGCCTTGCCGTTGTCGTCGACGACCGTGTTGTGCTTGCCGGGCGCGACCTTGTACCGGCCGCGCCAGTAGTTTCCGCGCTTCTCCGCGAAACCCAAGTTCCGCTGCCCCCCTCTTCCTTGTCCTCGTCTACGGCAGATTCGATCGGGTCACGCGACAGTGCCGTACTGCTGCTGTCGACGCGGCGGGCGGGCCCGCAGGCGGGTCGCTGGCGCAACGACAGGGCGGCGAGGTTGCGCGGCACCGGTCTGCGTACCGGCCTCGCAGAGCGGCTCGGCCGCCCGTGCAACTGTCTGCGCGGGCTGGGCCGGGCGCTCCTCGTAGAGGCGGATGATCTCGGCGAGATGCTCGGCGGTGAAGCGGTAGGCGCGGCCGACGCGGGTGTGCGGTATCAGACGCCGTCGCGCGCGGTCCTTGACCCACCAGGCCGAGCAGCCGAGGGTGTCGGCGATCTCCTCGGGGCGGTAGAGGCGGGGCGGAGGGGCGTCAGACGGCCTGTGGGGCACGGGCGCGGGCGTGGATCGGTGCAAGGGGGCGGCTCCTGGTCGGGAGGTCGGGGAGGGGCTGCGTGGGCGGCTCAGGCGGCGCCCGGCCCCTGGAGGAGGGCGGCGGGTGACACCTGCAGGGCTGCGGCGATGGCGACGAGGTCGTCGATATCGCATCGCCGCTTGGCGAGTTCGATGCGGGACAGCATCGTGTTGGACAAAGGGCGGCCCAAGGCGGTACAGCGCGCCGCGAGTTGGCGCTGCACAAGGCCGCGTTCAATGCGGAGTTTTTCGATGGTGCGAGCCACCGTCAATCCTGCGGGTCCTATTTCCAGAGATCGTGCTGCCATAGCTCCAGTTGTAGCGTGCATTCGGCGGTTTGGATAACCGCCGATCGTCGGCTATGTTGCGCCGCGCTCAATCGGTGAGCGAGGCGGTCGGGGTGCTGCGCAAGGCCGGACCCCCGAGCGGGACCCGACACCAGAGACCCTCTCTGACGTGCGGTGTTGTGTTGTAGCTTCGCCACCCGCAGGACGTCAACGGCTTCCCGATGTGATCCTTCTGGCTCGGGATGCGGGGAAACTATTTGGTCAACCGCCGATCGTGCCCTACCTTTTTCGCACCGCCCTCGCCGACTCGATTTCCAGCGGCATTTCTGCCGTGAGAGATTGCGCCGGATAGGGCTGGACTTGCGCGACCTGGGTGTGGCTATGTTGACGACACCCCGGAAAGCGCGAGCGGCCATAAACGCTCACGCGTCAACGGCCAGACATTCCACGCCCCTTCACGCCCGACCCGCCCCCGACCGACGGTGAACCGTGGGCACGCCCACCGGCCACCGAGTGAGGACCGCCCCTCTTGGCACGAATCCGCACCATCAAGCCGGAAGCTTTCGTCTCCGAGTCCCTAACCGCCGTCTCCCTGACCGCCGAGCGCACCTTCTTCGGCCTGCTCACCCAGGCTGACGACCAGGGCCGGCACCGCGACCACGCCGCGATCATCGCCGGGCAGCTGTGGGTACTGCGCCCGGAACACACGCCTGGCGCTGTCGAGCAGGACCTCGCCCAGCTCGCCGACGCCGGGCTGATATGCCGCTACAAGGGCCCGGGCGACAAGCGCTACCTGCACATCGTCACCTGGCGGCAGCATCAGAAGATCAATCGCCCCAGCGCGAGCCGCCTTCCCGCCTGCCCGCACCACGACACGCAGGCTCGCACCGAGCCCGGCGTCGATGCGCCGACTGCGGGAGTCGGCATCACGGAGCCCGCACCGCAGCCTCACGGAGCCCTCCGTGAGGGCTCCGGGCGAATACGCGAGCCTGCGGTGAATCCAGTCACCGATGGCGAAACAGCAGGTCAGAGCGACTTTAGTGAGCCCTCCGTGAGGCAGCGGGGAGGGCTCAGTGAGGGAGCGGTGACACCTCAGCGTCCGGATCTAGGACCTAGGATCATGGATCTAGGAAATACCCCTTCGGGGGCGCGAGCGCCCCCGCACACCACGCCGTCTCGGCCAACGAGCTCATCGCCGAGTACGCCGCCGCTTGCACACACTGTCCGCCCAAGGACGTCCTGGGCCATCTCGCTCGCGAGGTGCGCAAGCTGCTCGGCGAGGGCATCGCCCCCGCCCACATCCGGGCCGGCCTGGAACGGCACCGCGCCAAGGGCCTGCACCCCAGCACTCTGCCGAGCCTCGTGCACGAGGCCATGAACGCGGCCCCCACCGCGCCGGTTGTCCACAGGGCGTGGACAAACCCCGCCGATGTCGAAGCCGCCTACGGAGGTGACCTCTGACCGCCACCCTCACCCGCGAGCCCCACCGGGTCGGCCCGCTCGCCGACCGGCTCAACGGCATCCTTGCCAGTCGCGGCATCGACCTCGCCACCGCCGCCGTCGAGGACGGGCACGCCGAGCCCGTCACCGCGCTGGAACTCGCCGACGCCAGGATCCCCGCCCGCTACCGCCGGGCCCTGGCCGACCACCCGAAGGTCACCGCCTGGGCCGACGAGATCGTGCGCGCCGGACGCCCCGGTCCCGGCGGGCCGGGCATCGCCGAAGGCCCGTCGCTGCTGATCGCCGGCCCCACGGGCACGGGCAAGACGTACCAGGCGTACGGCGCCATCCGCACCCTGCTCGCCCGAGGGGTCCGTCTGCGCTGGGAAGCGACCACCACCGCCGACTTCCACGCGCGCCTGCGCCCCCGCGCCGGCCACGACGCCGAACGTGACCTGCAGACCCTGGCGCGCTGCCCGCTGCTGTTCCTGGACGACCTCGGCGCGGCCAAGACCAGCGAATGGACCGAGGAGCTGACCTACCGGCTCATCAACCACCGGTACGAGCACATGCTCCCAACCCTCATCACCACCAACCTTCCGATGGAGCAGCTGCGCGTCACCCTCGGTGACCGCGTCGCCTCCCGCCTCGCCGAGATGACGGAGCGCGTCATCCTCGACGGCCTCGACCGACGACGCCGCACAGCCCCCGCCGCCTGACTGGCCGCCTCAGCGCCCTCTCCTGGCCGGGCCCGCCGCATCACCTGCGCTCACACCAGCCCTGCCCGCGCAAGCCACTCGCGTAGGCGGTAACTCAGCGGCTCCGTCGATTCGCCCTTCGCCCTCAATCCTCGACGCCTTGGAGCCCCCTCCTGCCTCCTCTCAGCCCCGTCCCCCTCGCCATACGGATCAGCGGCACGCCGCTCCTCCCTGACTGGGCCTCCTCCCCGGTGATGACCGTGGCGCTCCTCATCCCGCCCGTGCTGCTCGGCCTGCTCGCCGGGTGGCTGATCCGCCAGCAGCGCCGCCGGCGGCATCACACCAACCGCTGGCGTGGAACCGCCGCGGTGCCGGTCGCGGCCGTGGCCGCGCTCGGCTGCACCGCGTACAGCGCGGACACCAGCTGGCGGTTCGCCGCCGACTACCTCGACATGGGCGGCACCGCCGAGCGCGTCGCGATGTTCGCCGCCGCCGAGCTGGCCCTGTTCGCCACTGCCCTGATGGCCCGGCAGAACCTCAACGGCCCGAAGCAGGCACCCGGCCTGCCCGGCACCCTCACCTGGGTCATCACCGCAGTGCAGATCCTGCCCGCCTACGCCGAGTCCGGGCCGGTCGGTGGCACCGTGCGCACCTTCGTCGGCCCCGTCATGGCCGCGATGCTGTGGCACCTGGCCATGGGCATCGAGCTGCGCCACCGCACCCCCGACGCCGCCTCACGCAGCCTGGCCGCCGTCCTCGTCCGCCAGGCACGCGAACGCCTCCTGGCTCGCCTCGGCATCGCCGACCAGGACACCGATGCCGCCCGCCTCATCCGCGACCGGGCGCTGAGCGAAGCCGTCGCCCTCATCCTGCGCGCCGAGTCGATGACCGACCGCCAGCGCAGCAAGCGGCGGCAACGACGCCTGACAGAACGCCTGCACGAGGCCCTGGAGCGGGCCGACGTCGACGGCGACCCGCTCCAAGACAAGCTGCTGCTGCACAAGCTCGCCACCCGCAAGCAGGCCCTCGGCCTCGCTTCCATCACGCTGCCGCCGCGCTGGCAGGTCCCGGCCTCCAACCCCGCCCGGGAATCCGGGCACAGCAACCCGCGCGCCGACCGCACGGCACAACTGCCGCGGGCAGAGGAAACTGCCCGCCCGCACCCGTCAGATCGGGGTGACGACGAGGTCCCTCCGGCTGCCCGCCCACAGCCTGCCCGCCCAGAGCCCAGGCTGCCCGCACGGGCAGAAACTGAAGGGAGCCGGGCGCTCACGGGCAACAGCTCGGGCAGCCCTTCGGGCAGGCACGAGCGGAAACCGGCTGCCCGGAAGAAGCGCGACGCCGGCAAAGCCCGTGCCTCCGACGAGGTCATCTTCAAGCACGCTCGCCGCATCCATGAGGAGACCGGCAGCGTCGGACGCGACCGGGTTGAGGACGCCCTGCGCGCCGCCGGCTACACCGTCTCCAGCGACGGAGTCGGACGAGTCGTCCGCGAGTTCAAGGCCCAGCTCAAAGCCGCAGCCGGCCATCCACCCCGCTGATCCCCGCCGCACCAGCACTCCCCACCACATCCCGACCCGAAAAGCCCCATGCAAACCCCGCACCACGAAGACCCCATGGCCCCCGAGGAATCCCTGCCGTCCAATCCTGCCCCAGGCGGAGCAAGTTGGAGGTTCGGACACTCCCCCGCAGGGGGAGCGCCCGAACCCGACCCCGCCCCGGGGGTGGCGGGGCCCGCCCGGCGCCAGGGGGCGCCGGGCGGGGAGGCTGCGACCGAGGGCGGATCGCAGCCAGGAAAGGCCCGCCGTACACGCCGGACCAAGATCAAGGGGAAGGCGCGTCTGCGCGAGAAGAAGCAGCGTCCCGCTCAGAGCGTCCGTCTCAGCGATCACGAGCACGCCATCATCCAGGCTGGCGCCGATGCCGTCGGCATGAGTGTGGCCGGCTTCCTCGCGCACTCCGCTCTTGCCGCCGCCCGCGACCAGTCCTGCACCGCCGTCACCATCGCCACCGAACGCGATGTGCTCACGGAGCTGTTCGCCGTGCGCCGGCAGCTCGGCTGGGCCGGCAGCAACCTCAACCAGGTGGCCAAGGCGCTCAACTCCGGCGGCGAAGTGCCCTATCTCAAGGAGGTGCTCGCTGACGTCCGCCGCGCGGCCAATGCTGCGAAGAAGGCCGTCGACCGGGTCGCCAACCGCCAGGAGCAGGAGGGTGAGGCGGCTTGATCCCCAGCATCCACCGGCAGGGCAGCAGCGCCCTCGGCCTGCTCCACTACCTCTACGGCAAGGGCACGCACGAGGAGCACGTCGACCCGCACCTGGTCGCCTCCTTCGACCACTTGGCCCCCGACCCCGGCCGCGATCCCTCGGCCACGAAGAAGGACCTCGCTCACCTCCTCAACCAGCCCCTCCACTTGCTCAACGCAGACCAGAGACCCGAGCAGCACGTGTGGCACTGCTCGGTGCGCGCCGCCCCCGACGACCCGATCCTGACCGACGACCAGTGGGCCGACATCGCCCGCCGTATTGTCGCGGCCACCGGCATCGACCCCGGCGACGGCGCTGGCTGCCGCTGGGCCGCCGTCCGCCACGCCGACGACCACATCCACATCATCGCCACCCTCGTCCGCGAAGACGGCCGCCGCCCCGACCACCACCGCTCCGGCAAACGCGCCCAGGCCGAAGCCTGCTTCATCGAAGCCGACTACGACCTCCATCGTGTTGCCCCCGGCGACGGCACTGCGGCGAAGCGCACCACTAGCGCCGAGCGGCACAAGGCCGATCGCCTGGGTTGGGACCGCGCTGCGCGC
Source organism: Streptomyces sp. NPDC016851 (assembly GCF_055562795.1). Taxonomy (NCBI): domain Bacteria; kingdom Bacillati; phylum Actinomycetota; class Actinomycetes; order Kitasatosporales; family Streptomycetaceae; genus Streptomyces; species Streptomyces sp. NPDC016851. Next base: position 489,384 of record NZ_JBVHEP010000001.1, on the reverse strand, counting down.
GAGGAGCTGCGCGAGACCGTTCGCCGCGCGGTGGCCGGTGCCGCCTCCACGGACGAGTTCCTTGAACGCCTGAAGGACGCCGGACTTCTCGTACGCACCAAAGTGCTGCCCTCCGGCGACCTGAAGGGCTACACGGTCGCCTTGCCCGGTGACCGCAACGGGGAGAAGGAGCCGATCTTCTACGCCGGTTCCACGCTCGCCCCCGACCTGTCCCTGCCCCGCATCCAGGCACGCTTCACCACCGACTCCGCCTCACCGGAGACCACCGACAGCCAGCGGCCGGAACGCCTCACCGCGCCCTCGGCACCCGCCGTGGCACGGCGCACCACCGCTCACGCGGCCTGGGCGGCACTGCTCGTCCTCGACCGCAGCGGCGACGACGGCGCGGCTGCCGCCCAGGTTTCTGCCACCGGCGAGGTCCTCGACGCTCTCGCCAAGACCTCGGCACTGCACACCCGTGACGAACTACGCCGGGCAGCCTGGCAGTTCGAGCGGGCCTCCCGCTCCCATACCCGAGCCGAGTCCCGCCACGCGCAGGACCTGCGCCGGGCAGCCCGCGACCTGGTGTACAGCGGGCCCGCGTTCGGACGGGGCGAGGACGGGGCCGGCACGGCGCTGGTCCTGGACACGCTGGTCTTCCTCGCCATCGCCACCGCCCACTGGCACGCCCAGCGTCAGCACGCCCAGCAGGCCGAGGCCGCGCGCCGGGCTGCCGCGCACCTGCGGACCGCCTACCAGCAGGCAGCCGCCGAGCCTCTCGCCGTGCTGCGCGAACGTGGCCGCCGTATCGCCCCGCCCCTGCGCCGTCACCACGCCACCACCGTGCGCGCCGCCTTGCCCGAGCTAGCAGAGACCGTCATGGCCGAGCCCGGCTGGGACGCCCTGGCCGCAACTCTCGCCGACGCCGAACGCGCCGGCCACAATCCCCGCGCTCTGCTCGCCGAGGCCGCAGCCGGCCGGGAACTGGATACGGCCGATTCCGTCAGCGACGTTCTCGTCTGGCGTCTGCGCCGCACCGCGGATCTCCCGTTGTACGCCCCAGCCCAGGAAGCCACCCGGGCCAACCGCCCCAACGATCACATGTCTGCCGCGCAGACCATGCCGATATCACCGGCATCGCGGGCACGGCGCCGTTGATCACGGCACGACGAACGCGTTGAGGGTGCCTGAATAGCTCCCGGTAAACAGATGACGGGCCCGACCGCACCATGGTCGGGCCCGTCACCACCTGCGCACTCCTCTCCTTGCTGCCACCTCCAGCCGGGCGTCAACGGCGGGTGCGTCGGGCTTCTCGGATGAGGTTGATGAGAGCAGCGTCCTTCTGGCACATGCACCCGGGGGTGGGAAGCCGGTGGTCGATCATCTGGTCGGGCCGGGGGCCGAAGCGGGTGTCGTACTCGATGCGTCGTGGAGGCCCGCTGACCAGGCCCGTGCTGCGTGCGATCCAGGCACCGACGACCAGGCAGGCGGCCTGCTGGGCCACGAACGCGGCCGAAGGACGGAACCCGTCGTCCGTTCTACCGGTCAGCTCAGCCGAGTTGATCAGCCCGCACACCGGCCGTCCGAGGAACTGCCCGACGAGCTCCCGCTGTTGATTGTCCAGGCATTCCAGGTCCCGTTCGGTCAGCGGCTCCTGCCCGCGGGCGATTCGGGATAGCGGGAGCCCGGTCAGTTCATGCAGTCGTTGCTCCGCGCTCTTCCCGGTGTGGTTGGCCTTGAAGTAGCAGCGCAGGCAGGGGCCGGTGGGCAGTGCCTCGTGCAGGGCGACGGTGGTGCCGACCGGGCCGCCGGTGCTGCCGTCCAGGGTGAGATCGACCTGCAGCCGCTGCAGGTCGTGCCGGGCCTCGACGCTGTCCAGTCCGCCGAGGACGATCCGGGGCCACGGCAGGGCGCCCGCATCGACGGCCTCGATGGAAGCCTGGATCGTCCCGTGGAACGGGGTCACCTCGATCCGTCGTAGGCGTGCGTCGATCAACCGCACCTTCGGCAGGCCCGCAGCCGCGTCGGCCAGGGTACCGATGCTGTACGAGGTGACGTTCGGTTTCTCGAAGACCTCCCTGTCCACCACCGTCAACTTGCCGGAGACCTGCAGCAGGTCCAGGACCAGGGCGATGCCGGTGCCGATCGCACCGCCCCCGCCCAGCAGCACCTGATCCAGCGCGGGCAGCGGGGCGACGACGATCCCGGGTTGCTCACCGGGGAGGACGGGGCAGAAGTCCACCACCGGGGTCACCTGGAACTTCCCCTCCGGCAGCCCGGCAACGACCTTGAACGCCTCGCCGGCCAGCATCGCCGCAGTGAGGACCGCGCCCAGCCCGGTGCCGGGCGCGTTGAGCCGGGGGAAAGGATGACCGGTGTGCCGCAGACGGACCCCGTGACCGTCCGGCGCACCGGCCACCGCAGTACCCAGCGGAGGTGCGGTTCCCACGTGGAGATGCAGCGGCGCCCTGCTCTGGGCCTCGCCGATGCGAAGCGGCCGGTCCGGATCGATCCCGGCCGCCGTTTCCACTAGCCTGCGGATGAATTCGTCGTCGAGCCGTCCCGGTCCGCGGCCGGGGTCCAGACCCAGCCGGACCGGCCACCGGCGCAGGTCCGCCACCAGTACTTCGAGAGTCTCGGCGGCCGCAGGCAGGTGCCCGTCCGCCGTCAGGTGGATCAGGATGCCGTCCATCCGCTCCCGCAGGGTGGTGTCTTCCACGCCGGCGGCCAGGCCGCCCAGGCGTACGCTGCGGCTGTAGTCAGTACTCACGGACACCCTCCTCGTCGAACATCACCGTGCGCACCAGGGACAGCGCCGGGTCGACAACCGGAGCGGTGCAGGGCACCCAGTCCTGCTCGAAACGCCACCACCCCCACGACGCCGGGTCGGCGGGCGGCGCTGCGTAGGTCGGGACGACAGCGCTGACGAACCCCGGCACCCGCAACGAGTACGCGCGGTCGGTCCGCGACAGGAAAGCCTTCTCGGGGTGCGAGTGGATCATCGCCCGCACCCGGTAGGACCGTTCCTCGGCGAAGGTGAACAGCCGGTCGTACGCGACCGCGCTCACCGTGAACAGACCCGGACCCCGCACGATCCCCGCCGTCCCGGCCACCGCCACGACCAGCACCTGCATGTCCGACCACCCGGTCAGCAGCAGCGCGCCAGTCTCCTGGTCGGCCAGCCCGTGGCACCGAATCTCCTGGAGCACCGGGTCGACCGCGCCGGCCGGCAGCACCAGCTTTTTCGTGTCGGTGGTCATCCGGCACGCCTCCCGTCAACGCGATCGATGTCGTCCTGCACGTTCTCCACCACGTACAGGAAGGGATTGCCGGTGCTCCGCCAGGAGTGCGGCCCGCTGCTCCACTCGGCGTGGAGCCTCTGGCCTTCGGCGGTGAACGGCTTACACACGTCGTTCGAGCCGTAGCGGTAGCCATCCGCTCCCGGCCAGGCACTGGGCGCTCCGACTCCGGAGACGCCGATCGACTCGACGAAGACAAGGGAGGGCGGCCGGTCCGGGTAGACCGTCCACTCGATCCGGGCGATGAACGCTGCGCGCTCACCGTTGTTCGGTTGCACCTCGGCCCAGTACAAGCCGTCGGGGTCCTGGTCGCGGTGGTGGAGACGGCCGGCGGTCGAGGAGAGGAACTCCTCGACCGCCGGGACGTCGCCCGCCAGCCGCAGACGGCTCTCGAGATCCACGACTGACTCCCCGGTTCTAGCCGTTGGTGGTCTCGGTGCGCAGCTTCAGATGCAGGGCCTTGGCGTGCCCGGCCAGCTCGCCCACCGTTGCCTCGGGCGGGACCTCGTGCCCGTCGTGGAACAGGTAGTAGCGGGTGGTGCCGTCGCTGGCGAAGCTGAAGGCGGTGAGGCTGTCGGACAGAACGCTCGTGGCGGTTACCTGCGGGTCGTAGTCGTGCTGGTACGGGTGCTCGGCGAGGGCGGAGGTCACCGTGATCTTGATCTCGTGGGGCTGGGGCATACCGATCTCCTAAGGCGTTCGGGGGTGAAACAGGAACACCCTGCTGATTCAGCAAAGCGTCAGTGAGTCTAGTGTGATCACCTCGGGTCGATGCAGTCAAGCTTCATCGCCGTATTGCTGCGCGCTACGCTGCCCGTATGAGCCCCGACCGGAGCCAGCTCCCCCTCCCGGACCCCGAAACGACAGGACCGGACGCTGTCGAACAGTTCGACATCGCCGAACTCGGACGCCTGCTGAAGGAACACCGCGGCCCCCTCTCTCTCCGGCAGGCCGCTGTCGAAGCGGGCGTCAGCTTCAGCACCCTCACCCGGGTCGAAGCCGGCGCCCAGCCCGACCTCGCCACCTTCACTCGCCTCTGCGCCTGGCTCGGCGTCTCCCCGAGCCGCTTCTTCACCCCGACCGCCACCCGCCAGGTGTCGCCCCTCGACCAGGCCATCACCCACCTCCACGCAGACCCTCGGCTCACCGACGACGCGGCGAACAAGATCAGCTCTGTTCTGCGCGACCTCTACGACGCCCTCGCGAAGGAGGCGGTCCCCGCCGTACCCGCCCTTGCCTGCCACCTCCGGGCTGCCTCGGTGCTGCGTCCTGGCGTCCCCCAGCGGCTCGCCGACCTACTCACCGACATGAACACCGAACTTGAACGACTCGTCGAAGCAGGCGAACTGTGACCCTCCCCCGAGGCTTCAAGGCCAACGCCGAACGAGAAGCCCTCCGACTGCGCCGCGAACTCGATCTCAGCGACACCGATGCCCTGAACGTCGACGACCTCGCCGACCACCTCAAGGTCAAGATCGTCAGTGCCGAGAAGCTCGTCAGCCACACCCGCCTCGAAGAACTCGAACGGGTCCAGGCGTACGCTTTCTCCGCCGCGACCTTCCAGGTCTGCGGCAGGACCATCGTCGTCACCAACCCGCTCCGAACCCCGGGTCGCAGGGCCAGCGACGTGGCCCACGAGCTCTCCCACCTCGTCCTGAAGCATGACCTCACCGAGATCCGCGAAGTCAATGGCATGCCCTTCAGGACCTGCCGCCCCGACGAGGAAGAACAAGCCACTGCCTTTGGCGGAACACTCATGCTTCCCCGACCCCTGCTGCTCGGCGCAGTCCGCCGCCAGTGGGGGCCGGCGCAGATCGCCGAGCACTACGGAGTGACCGAGGAAATGGCCCGGTACCGGTACAACACCACTGGGGTGGCCAAGCAGGTCCGAGGCCGCTGACGGTGCCGGAGGTAGTTGCTGTCGGTCTGCCGCTTACCGCCGGGACGTGGCGCGGGAGCGGGCAAGCACTTCGGTTGGCGGGCTCTGCGCATGCCGGGCGGTCGCCTGCGATGAACGACTCGCGCCTGCGAGCGGCCTGACGGTACGTCGATGCTCAGCGGGCGCCAGGCGATCCCACGGTGGGGTAGCTCCCGAAATCGCATACGGCTGCGCTGCTTGTTTCGAGAATCGACTATCAAGTGGGCTCCGGACTGGTCACGGAGTCCACTCGGTCGCGTACGGCCGTTTCACGCTCGTCGGCTGTCAGCTCTGCTCAGTGCGGCACCACGGCCGATCGGGAGCGAACTCTGCCTGAGCCTTCCACTGCCCAGAGCTACGGTTTCGGCCATGTGGGAGGTGGAGTACGAGAGCTACGGCTGTCCGCTGGAGGACTACCAGCTCACCCGCGCCGATCACCGACAGCAGGAGCAGTCAGAGGACATCAGACGCTGGGTGGAGAAGCGGGCCGCTGAGGAAGAGACCGAAGAGCGGGCAGACCCTGTGCTCGCAGCAGGTCGCCGTGCTGTCGTGGAAAAGGTGCTGAACGGGCTGCATAGCCGCAAGACGCCTGAGCGCGACATCATGCGGTGGCGTGTACGGCTGTATTGCGGCCATATCGTCGAGACTCGGCGGCATCGCGAGAATGGCAAGCCCACGCTGCACGGCTCGTCGTCAGAGCAGTGCCCGGAGTGCGGGAAGGATCCGTCAGCGATCGTGGCCTTCGAGCCCATCGGGCTGGCTGGCCAACCGCTCTCTCCTCCGAAGCCAGCGGCTTCTCCGTCGGCAAAGAGGCCGACCCGTGCGGAGCTTGAGCAACGTGTAGCCGCACTGGAGAGGGAGAACGAGCGCCTCCGCTCGCAGGGGAGCGAGGGGTAGCTGCCCGGGCATCCAGCAGAGTTGTCAACCCGTACCTGGGTCGGTGAGTCACATCAGCGTGGCGTCGAGATGCTGCTGCACCGGCTCGAAGAGCCCGTACGGCACGTAGGTGGGGATATCGGCGAGGGCCACCCAAACGAGCTCGGCCAGCTCCTCGGTGTCCGCGAGGTACGCCGTACCACCCACGACCTTGCAGACCGTGTACGACATCAGCCGACCCGTCTTCGGGTGGATCCGCTCGCCAATGAGCTTGACGGCGGCCACGTCCAAGCCGATCTCTTCCTTCGTTTCGCGCACGGCGGCGTCTTCACGTGCCTCGCCTGGCTCGACCTCGCCTGCGGGGAACTGCCAAGAGAGCTGGCCCTCGCTGACCCGGCGCCGCACCATGAGCACGCGGTTGTTGTGGATGACGATGGCCGCGGCGATGCCCGGCCGCTCGTCTGCATTCTGCTGCGTCATGTCCGCTTCTCCAGCACGGCGAGTACGGTACGGGCGGAAAGATCGTATCGACTGGGATGAAGCGGGTCACCGCGCTTCAACGGGAAGTACGCAGGCGCCGGTCGCCTCTGCCCGAGAGCCGACCGTTGAAGGGCCACCCATGGTGTCGGCTGACGAGATCGATGATCGCCACTACGCGATCACCGACCTTCTCGACGACCTTGCGGGGAGCATCTGCCGCATCGGCACGTTCGTCAGGTCTGACCGCCTCGGGTAGCCATCGCAGCCGAAGCCTCGGCCAGCACCACCCAGGCCGCCTTGGTTCCGCAGTTCGTGACCTGGAACCCCCACTGTCCCTGGGTCAGCTCGTTCACGATGTGCAGGCCCCGTCCGCGCTCAGTGAGCAGCCCGCTCACTACCTCCGACGCGGTGGCTTCCGGCGAGGGCACGGCAGCCAGGCAGAGATCCGTAGGAAGAAGAGGATTCCCGTCGTGGATCTCGCAGATGTATCTTCCGGCAACAGAGCGAAGGTGTACCTCGTACGGGCCGCACGCGTGCTCGTGCGCGTTCGCCACGAGCTCTGAGGCGGCCAGGACTCCGTCGCTGATGACGTCTCCTGACAGGCGTAGATCCTTGAGGACACGTCGCAGAACCGCGCGGGCTTCGCCCGCCGGGTTGATGGTGTGGTCGGTCCAGCGGTACACGAGGCCAAGAGCGGCGGACGGCGCGCTGATCATCGGACGGCGGACCTCCTATGGGTGACGTCGGTGGCCGTCTCCCGGAGCTGCGACGTGGTCGCGGAAGCGCGTCAGGCGCGCCGCTGAGAGGCGTACGGCCGCAGGAAGCCCCCCGGCTTCGGGCGCGCGATCCCGGGAGGATCGTGGCTCAGGCACCAGCCACGAGACCGGTCGCGAGTCACGCACTCAACGATGGCCGCCGGTGCCCCTGATGCTCATGGGCGTTTATGAGCGCGAGGGCCAGCGAGCGACAAGGCACTCCAGCGAGACCGCCGACCCGCCGTCGGCCTGCGCTTCCGCCCGTCTGGTCACTGGGAGTATGGGCGGGTGAGTGCTGACGTGTTGGGACGCTGGGTGCCGGATCGCCCCGAGGATGTGGCCATGGTCTTCGCCAAGGCGGACTTCCCGTGGTGGATCGCCGGTGGCTACGCGATCGAACTCGCGGTCGGCCGCGAGCTGCGCGCACACGGCGATCTCGACGTCCTCGTCCTCCGGCGTGACCAGGCCCTCGTACATGAACTGCTGGCCGACTGGGACCTGCACGTGGCGGATCCGCCCGGCCAGGGGGAGTTGCGACCGTGGCGTCCTGGAGAGGTTCTTCGGCCGCCGCTCCACGACATCTGGTGCCGCCGCACGTCCGAGGCGCCCTGGTCGGTGCAGCTCATGCTGGACGAGGCCGAGGGCACCCAGTGGGTCTCGCGGCGCACCCCGGAGATCCGGCTCCCGATCGACCGGCTCGGGCGAACGAGCGAGGCGGGCATCCCGTATCTCGCACCCGAGGTGCAGCTCTTCTACAAGGCAAAGGCAACCCGGGACAAGGATGAGACCGACTTCGAAGCGGTACTGCCGCTGCTCGACGCTCCGGCACGCGCCTGGCTAACGGGCGCGATCAAGGTGATCGCGCCCAACCACCCCTGGCTTCGCCGACTCCTGCCGGTCAGCCGAACGTGAGCAGCGGAACGTCGTAGAGGTCGGGGTTCCGGGGCCGGGTCATGGTGGGCGACGTGACCTCCACGATCAGCAGCTCGCTGAGGAACTGGACCTTGGCACTGAGGAGATGGCTCGTCCTGCCGTCGGCCGACTGGGCCTTCAGGCCGGCGGAGACGTGGATGTGCGGAAGTATCCCGCCGGTGGCTGGGTCGTGGGCGAGCGTGCCCGCGCCGAACGCCTCGACGTTAGTGACATACGTCTTCGCCCAGACCGGTGCGTCCGGGTCGGCGAGCTTCTCGCAGGCACCCACGATCTCGGCCTCCGCGAAGGCCCCGATGAACGAGGGGATGTAGCCCTGCCGTACGTCGTTGTCCCGGCAGAAGGTGGACAGCGCCTCGAAGAAGTCCTCCCCGTGGTCGAAGGTGACGCCGAAGGTACGGCCGACGGTCAGCTCGTGAGCACGCATGTGCGGGTGTCTCCTGACGGGGTGGGATCAGCGGGCGGAGCCGGTGGTGAAGGTCTCGCGGACCGTCGCTACATCGGCGCCCTGGGCAAGCAGAGCGTGGAGGAGGAGCCGCGCATGGTACGGGCTGAGGTCTCCGGCGCCGATGAGTCCTCGCCCGAGGAGGTCCTTCTCGGAGCCGGGGAAGCCGTACGTGTCGGACAGGACGGGTCCGTTGCCGATGCGGGAGGCGAGGACCACGGGGCTGCGGGACGCGAGCTTGGTGAGCCCTTCGACGAGGCGCTCCGGGACGTGGCCGACGCCGAAGGCCGCGACCACGAGTCCGTCGCAGTTGCCGTCCCACAGGTCGAGCAGGGTGCCGTCGTCGCCGAGGGTGACGGTGTAGAGCCCGACGCGCGCCTCACGGTCGGGGGCGCCGACCAGCGGTCCACGGAATGGCAGTCCGCCCACCCTTTGCACCCGGTTCTCCGCGATCCGCGCGATCGGGCCGCTTGCTGGTGAGGTGAAGGCGGCGGGGCTGGTGGTATGGGACTTGCGTACGGTCCGGGCCGTGTGGATCTCGTCGCCGAGTACGACGAGGCAGCCGGCGCCCCGCAGGCCAAGGTCGGCGGCAGCCAGGACGGCGGCGTGGATGTTGGCCGGGCCGTCGGCGCCGGGCAGAGTGGGGTTGCGCATCGCGCCGGTGACGACGACCGGCTGCTCATGGCCGTGGTAAAGGTCGAGGAGGAAGGCGGTCTCCTCGATGGTGTCGGTGCCCTGGGTGATGACGACGCCGTCGACGTCTCCGGTACCCAGCTCCGCCGCGATCGCTGCGGACAGTGCGGTGAGGTCCTCGAAGGTCAGGGAGGCGCCGGGCATACGTCGGAAGTCCCGGACCTTGAGGTCGATGCCGCTCGTGGCCAGGGCGGGTACCGCGGCGAGGAGTTCGTGGGCCGAGAGTGCGGGTACGACGCCTCCGGTGGTGGGATCGGTGGTCATGGCGATCGTGCCGCCGAGGGAGAAGACCGCCACGTTCCTGACCGACTCCGTCATATCCCCTGCTCCCCTGTCCGGACGCCGCCGAGCGCGGCCTCACGAGTGGTTCACGCAGGCTATCGGGTCGGCGCCGTACGGGTACGCGGGATGATCACTAGCTGCTCGGCCACGAACCGGCAGGCGATTTCCAGCCCTTCGAGACCGAGCAGTCGGCTGCGCGGCCGGGCGAGCCGCTCCGTGCCGACGGCCGACAACTGGGCGCACCGGCGACCGAGCCAGGAGGCGTCGAGGCCGAGGTACTGCGCCGTCGCTGCGAGGCGCTGTCCGGCCTGCTCGGCCGCTGTGGTCGAGTGGTGGCTGACGTGGTCCGTCACATCCGCGAACGTCCGCAGGGCTCCCGGCCGCGCGGTGACCGCGAGGTGGGACGCTCCCTCGGTCCGTACCCAAGAGGCAATGACGGCCCGGCGCCCGGGAGAGAGGGCGAAACCGTCAGTGTGTGCGAAACCTCCGTCGTCGGTCACCCAGGTGCGGATGCCGAAGGACTCCATGAGCGCGATGGCGAGGAACAACAGAACGCGCTCGTACGCCGGCGAGGAGGCGACTGCCGTCTCGGGGACGCAGAATCCCCGGCCGCTGGTGCCGCCCGGACGTCGGGGGGCCGTTCGTTCGAGGTAGCGGTACTTGTGCCGGAAGAACAGCCATGTGGCGGCCTCTTCACCACGCTGTTCCCTGGTCCAGAAGACAGGTGCGTCGCCCAGGTGGTCACGGTTGCCCAGGATGTACCGGGCTGCGGTCTCCGAGCCGATGAGCATCCGGGAGACTTCGGTCAGTGCCTGGTCGGCGACGATTGGCGCGCCTGGGGAAACAGTGAGCGACGCCAGCGAGGTGTGCAGGGGCTGGTCGTCGCCGAGTAGTGCCGCCTCGAATCCCGACACGGCCCACAGGATGCCGTAGGTCAGGTCGTCCAGTTCGTACGCGGCGGGTATGTCGACCGGTTCGGAGGCCGTGGCGCGTACGCCGCTTGGTCGGGCGTCGGTGACGAACTGCCGTGCCGCCCCGTCCACCGTGCGGTTCGCGACGACGAGCGCGCGCATCGGCATGGTGCGCCAGGCATCCAGCTCCGGGCGGGAGTCGAGTCTCAAGTTGTCCCCGAGGAAGGAGGCCGCGGGAAGCGTCAGCACGGGAAGCGCCGTCGTCGAGACGGACCGGCCAGCGGGTAAGAGAAGCTGGCCCGGCCCTTCGGGCAACGCCGCGTACCCACGGGCTCCGGTGTCCGCCGTTCCCGGGCGGCGCGTGGCGTCCGGCGTGTGCGGATCGGCCGTGGGCAGGAGCCCGAGCAGCTCCTCCGGAACGCCCAGCGCATCGGTCCACTGGACGAACTGCCGTCGGTCGCGGATCTGTTTGAGACCGCGTTCCAGTCTGCTGACCTCGGCCTGGTCGATGCTGACCATCCGCGCCACGCCGGCCTGGGAGAGGCCCGTGTGCTTCCTGAACAGCTTGACGACGGTACCGAGTTCCCACGCGGCCACGGCTCGCCGGACCGTCGGATCCCGCCAGAAGGCCGGGTCGGCCCGTCGGGCGGCTGGCCCGTCCTGGCACGAGGCGCATCGGGTACCGGCGTTGAAGCGGCTGAGAAGGGCACCGCAGCGCGTGCACCGCCGCTGTCCGCTGTCGACCATGGTCGGAATTCTCCCTCGCTCTGCGACCACCGGGCCACGTTCCGCTGGCAGGGCTCATAAACACTCATGGGCGTGGGCCTTCGTGGCGGCCATCGTGGTGGAGCACCACCGACCGGAGCCGCGTGCCGCGACTCCCCGGACGTGAGGATCCGACTTGTGACCTCCTTGACCCTGCCGCCCCGGCCCTCCGGTTCGCCGCCGCTGGCCCATGCCTGGCAGACGCTGGCGGACGGGCTGCTGACCCAGCGGCTCCATCTCCATCTCGACGAATGGCGGGCTGCCGTCGCCGAGGAGAACGCGCTGCCGGACGTGCCGGGCACCGATGTCTCCGTGCTGGCCCAGCGCCCGTCTCCGCTGCCGGCAGGCGACGAGTCCGCGATGGCGCTGCTGGAGGACGTTGGGCTCGGCTTCTGGTGGGAGCTGCCCCAGCGGCACGGAGCGGGGTCGCGGAACCGGCGCGGGGCACTTCACCGCGCCGCCGACACCGCTGCCCAGAAAATCCTCGCGGAGCAGTCCGGGGCTGCATGGTCCGACGCAGTGACCGCCGTCAGCGCCGCCGCCGCGTGGTGGGTGGGCTTCTTCGCGGTCATCCGCCACCGCGGGGTGCACCACATCACGCTGGAGCCGCACCCGGGCCCGCTCCATGAGCAGGCCCTGGGCGCCGCGGTGAGCGTCGTGGCCCACGGCATGGCCACGCGAGTGCTGGAGGCGGCGCTGCGTAACTCCGACGACAACCCGGCCCTCCGCGCCGCGTACTGCCGGGCCATCGAGGCCGGCATCTGCGCCGAGCCCGAGCTGCCCCGCCTCATCGACGAGTTGGCGGAGCTGCGGCTGGTGGACCTGGTGTCCACCACGGCCCGGTGGCGGGGCCGCTTCACCAAGTACGCCGGCGGCACGGGGGCGGGGCAGGTCGAATGAACCACCGCAGTCCGTTCATCGTCATCGAGGGGCTCGACGGCACCGGCAAGACGACGCTGCGCAAGGGTCTGTTCCGGCTCTGGGAGGGGCTCTACGGCGTCACCCCGCTGTGCGTACTCACCACCAACTTCCTCGCGGCCGATCAGGCCGCCGCCATCGTCACCGGCAAGTACCAGCCGAACGCCGGGAACCGTGACGCCTACCTCTCCGCGATCGCCGCGGACAAGCGGGCCACGCTGGATCGACTCGTGCTCCCCCAGCGGCCGGCCCGGCCCGTGATCGCGGACCGCTGGCTTCTCAGCGAGCTGGCCTTCTTCGCCGTGAAGCACGGCATGAGGGCGTCGGAAACGTACGAGACGCTGGCCGCGCACCTCACCGTTGCCCCCGATCTCACGCTCGTCCTGGACCTGGAGACCGACGCCTCGATGAGCCGGGCGCAGGCCCGCCAGGGTGACGCCGTCCGGGCCGACTGGGACGTGCACGACGTCCAGAGCCGGGTTCGCGAGACCTACGAGGCCGTGGTCACGAAGCCCGACGAGTTCCCGCTCCTCGGCGACGTGGTCCGCCTAGACGCCCGCCGGCCCCGGTCCGAGGTGCTGCTCGCAGCCTGGGACGTACTGCGCGAACGGCAACTGGTGCCGTCGCTCGCCGCCCACGCGGAAGGAAAAGAGACCCATGGCTGACGGCACGAAGGCGACACGTCTGCGTGAGGCCCTCGCCGACAGCGAGCGGAAGCACCCGCTCCTGGCGATCGGTGCGGTGAACGCGCTCGCCGCGCACGTCGCGGTGGAGGCGGGCTTCGACGCCCTTTGGGTGAGCGGTCTGGAGGTGTCCGCGGCCTCCGGGCTACCTGACGCCAACGTCCTGGGTCCCCGGGACCTGTCCGACGTGGTCGCCTCGCTAGGCCGTGTCACCGAACTGCCCGTCGTCGTGGACATCGACAACGCGGGCGGCTCGGGGCGCACTGCGGAGCGGTTCGCGTACGACCTGATGCGCGCCGGAGCCGCTGCGGTGTGTGTCGAGGACAGCGCGTACCCGAAGTGCAACAGCTTCGCTGCCCACCGGGCGCAGGCTCTCGCCGACCGGGACCTTCTGTGCGAGCAGGTGGGGCGTATACGGAAGGTCGCCGGTGACGGCCTCGTGGTCATGGCCCGCACCGAGGCCCTGATCGCCGGGGAGGACATGGCCACGGCGATCACCCGCGCCGAGGCGTACGCCGAGGCCGGAGCGGATGCGGTGCTCATCCATTCCAAGGACGCGACCGGTGATCAGGCGCGGACCATCGGGCGTGCGTGGAGTCACGGCGTGCCGCTGGTCAGCGTGCCCACGGCGTTCCCCGACCTGAGCGCCACCGAACTCGGCGAGGCCGGCTTCCACCTCTGCATCTATGCGAACCAGCTCAGCCGTGCCGCCCTCGCGGGTATGCGCACCGCCGCTCGTCAGTTCCAGCGCGGAGGGAGCTTCCGTTCCACCGTCGCGGGGTCTCTGGCGGAGGTCGGCGACCTGATGCGCGTCGGCGAGCCGGAGGCGCTGTCGTGTCTCTGACGCCCGAGCTGCCTCGGATCAGTGTGTCCGTGAAGGCGGCGATCGTGCGCGACGGTGCCGTCCTGCTGCTGTCGTACGACGACGAGGCCGGGTTCCACTACAACCTCCCGGGAGGCAAGGCCCAGGTCGGTGAAGACCTGCGCCAGGCCGTGAACCGCAAGGTCGCGCAGGAGACCGGCCTCCAAGTCGTGGCCCGGCGTTTGCTGTGCGTCGTCGAGTACGTCCCCGAGTCGTGGCAAGGCGAGTTCGGGGACGTACAGAAGGTTCAGTTCAACTTCCTCGCCGAGCAGGTGGACGACGCCGAGCCGCGCATGCCGGAACCTCCGGACCCCATCCAGGTGGGCTTCGAGTGGGTTCCGCAGGAACGCCTGAATGACGTGTACCTGCTGCCCAGGATCAACCGACCGCTGTCGGCGGCGTTGAGCGGGGAGCTCGCCGACCCCTTCGTGGACAGGTGGTGACCTTCATGGACTCGACGTTGAGGGATCTGCGGGAGTGGCTGCTGCGGGAGCACTCCGGCACGGTCTGTGCCGACCGGCTCCGCGTGATCGCCGACGAACTCGCCGACCTGACCGCTCGCGGTCTGCCGGGACCCGTGGTGGAACTCGGTTGCTACAGAGGCGCGATGGCCCTCTGGATCCGCAGCGTGCTCGACTCGCTGGGCGACCGCGACCGCGAGATCCACGTCTACGACTCCTTCCAGGGTATGCCCGCGCCCGGCGCCGAGGACTCGGACCATCTAGCGGCGGGCGAGCTCCGGTCGTCCCCGGACGACGTGCGCGCCACGCATGCGGCCTGGGGCAGGCCGGCGCCGGTCATCCATCCGGGGTGGTTCGACGAGACCCTTCCCAAGGAGCTGCCTGACGAGATCGCGTTCGCCTACTTGGACGGCGACTTCTACGACTCAACCATCACGGGACTCATGCACTGCGTCACCCGCCTGGTGCCGACGGGTGTGTTGCTCGTCGACGACTACGCGAACACTGCGGTCAATCCGCGGGCCTGGGACGGCCTCCCGGGGGTGAAGCGCGCCTGCGACGCGTACTTCGGCGGGCCTTCGCCTGTGACCGTCGTCGTCGGCGAGGGTGATCTCGCCTTCGGCCGGTACGAGAAGCCGGAGTTCCGCGGATGAGCGCTGTCTTGGTGCTACGCGGTGCGGCGGACGCGAGCGCGATCCGCCGCACCCTGCCCGATGTCCTCGTACACGAGTTGCCGGATCTGGACTCGCCTCCGCCTGCCGACACGGCTGTGCTCGTCCTGCGTTCCGGCGTCCGTCTCGGCGAGAGGGAGCTCGACGCGCTCCCTTGTCTGCGGCACGTCGTACGGACCGGCTCCGGCATCGACCACATCGACGTGAACGCCCTTCGGCAGCGTGGCATCACTCTGCACCGCAACGCCAAGGCCGGCGCGGGCGCCGTGGGCGAGTGGGTCCTCGCCGCTGCCCTCGCACTAGCCCGGCGGATCCCCTTGGGGCAGCACGCGCTGCTCCTCGGTCGGCACGAGAAGCAGGCATGCATGGGCGCGTCACTCGGCACCCTGGCCACAGGGATCTGGGGAGCTGGCCCGGTGGGGCTGGCCGCCGACTGTGCCCTCGCCCCCTACGTGGGCCGCACGGCCTTCGCTGCGTGGCCGTCGAACCCTCCCGGTCTGCGTGAGCTGTCGCAGACAGCGCTCATAGAGCAGTCGCAGGTACACGTGATCGCTCTGCCGCTGCGCCCCACGACCGAAAATCTCTTCGGCGAGGACTTCCTCGAACGCGTCGCTCCGCAGCGGCCTCTGCTCATCTGCGTAGGGCGGCTGGAGACCCTCGACGTCGCGGCCTGCCTGCGGGCACTGGCGGACGGGAGGCTTTCGGGCCTCGCACTCGACCCGGTCGAGCGGCAGCACCTGCCGCTCCTCACCGGCTCCATGACGCCGCTCAACCTACTGGTCTCGCCCCACATCGGCGCCCAGCGCTCCGACGTGCGCGGCGCACTCGACCGATGGGCCATCGATCTCCTCAGGGAGATCACCGCCGACCGCAAGATCCTGATCGAAGGAGGCCACCGGTGAACCCATCGGCACGACGGCGCCGGGAGATCGCCGACAGAGTCGCCCAGGCTCTGCTCGCATCCGGTGAGGCCCGCGAGGTCTGGCTGGAGGGGGCCCTCGCCTGCGGCTTCGCCCACGCGGCGAGCGACATCGACCTGCGTGGCATCGTGGACGGCGCCCTTCCGGGGTGGGAGTCACGCATCGTGGACGGCGTCCGTGTCGACCTCCAGGCGACGGCGCCGCAACAAGCCGAGGAACTCCGTCACCTGCTCCGCTCCTTCGACGTCCACCGCGACGATCTCGGATCGTTCCGCCGGGTACGCGCCTCGATGCACGACCTCATGTGTCTGCGCACCGCTCTCTCGTACGGCTCCGGACGCTGGGATCCGGTGCTCGACCCCGGGGAGCGCCAGGGCTACCGACGCTGGGCGGTCGCCGACCAGGCGGAGGTCGCGGCGAGCCTCGCCGAAGACCTGACCGGCCTCGTCGAGGACGGCCTGGCCGAATCGGCCGGCGTCGTGTGCCGGAAGCTGGAGACCTGTCTCGCCGCGCTCGGCTGCGCGGCGGCCGGCCACCCGGTCCTGGGCGACAAGTGGCTGCCGCTGCTTGCCAGCGCTCCGTTCCATCCGCCGCTCGCTCCGGCCCGCACGGAAACGTGGGAGTGGTTCCATCCGGTTCAGCGACGCGTGACCAGAGCGCTCCTGGACTGTTGGCCCGTCGACGACCCGCTGCAGAAGCCTCCCAACCTGGGTGGTGCCCCTGACGTCGGCTGGCTGCCCCAGCGGTACGCCGACGGATGGTTCCTTCGCCGCGGCGACGTCCACATCACCATCACCGGCGGACAGCTCCTCGGGTGGCTGTCCACGGTCTCGACCGATGGCGCGTAGACCGCGCCTCTCCTCCTCGGGAGGTCTCTGATGCCCATCACCCGCACCGCCCCCACGCACCTGGAGAGTCTCTACGCCCCAATGTCGAGCACCGGGCCGGACACGGCGGTCTCCGTCATCCTCAAGCTGCGGGGAGAGACCTGCGACATCGACTGCCTGTACTGCTTCGAGAAGCGCAAGGAGTCACCGGGCGGCGCCCGTATCAGCGCGGAACAGGTCCACCGCCTCGGTTCGATCTTCTCCGGGCGTCCGCTCAGCGTCGAACTCCACGGCGGGGAGCCCCTGACCGCCGGCCGGGAACGGATCGCGGAGATCCTGGACGCGCTCGCCACACAGCCGAACGTCATCCGCGTGAGCCTCCAGACCAACGGTCTCCAGCTCGACGACGCCTGGCTGGACCTGTTCGAGCGGCACTACCCGGAGCTGGAAATCGGCATCTCCCTCGACGGGGACGCGCTGGGGAACTCGTGGCGAGTGGGCTACGACGGCCGCCCCACCTACCCGCGAGTGGTCGAAGCCTTGAAGCTCCTCGGCCGCCGGGAACGCCGCATCGGCGTCATCTGCGCCGTCACCCCGTACGTCCTCGGCCGGGCCTCCGAGGTCATGGAGCACCTCGCCTCCTTTCCCACCGTGACGACGGTCAGCCTTGTGCCGTGCTTCGACGCGGCGGTCACCCGGTCGACCACGGTGGTCGGATCCCGTGCGCCGACCAGTCGGGCACTCCAGCGACGGGCCATCGGCCCCACCGGCCCGGCCTGGGCCGTCACGCCTCGCCAGTACGCCGACTTCGTGTTGGAGGCCGCCCACCACTGGGTCGCCGACGGCATGTTCCGCCGCGTCAAACTGGAGCCCGTCGTCTCCGCCATCCGCCGTCTGAAGGGTCTGGGGACCCGTTCCTGTCACTTCTCCGATTTGAAGTGCGACCACGTCCTCACCCTCTATCCCGATGACCGCCTGGGAAGCTGTGACGAGCTGCCCTGGCCGCAGGCCGGCCTAGCCTCCCTCGGCGACGTCCACACCGAGGCGGACGTGGCCAGCGCCCAGGGGGGCTCTCACTTGCTTCAGCAGGCACGCTCCCTGGTCACGAGGTGCACGACCTGCGACTACCGCGACACCTGCGGCGCAGGCTGCCCGGCCGTCCGCCTCCGTTTCGCCGCCGCGGGCGACGAAGACGCGTACTGCGACCACCGCATGCGCCTGATCGACGGCGTCGCCGCCCTCCTCGCCCAGCCAGACCTCCCGCCCGGTGCCTCATGTTCCCGGTTGCGCTGGCGTCCCGTCCGCCCCAACAACATGCACCACGTCTCCGCCTTCCTGGCCCGCTGGAACGACCCCACTGTTCCCCGCCCGCCCGCGCGTCTCCAGGTCAGCGCCAACGGGAACATCAACACGGTCGGCCTCCCTGGCGTGCACGAGGCAGACGATCTCGACCCCCACCATCCCCAGTGGTACGAGGGCATCGAGTCCGGCATCCGCCCGGTCGTCGACTCGCTCACCTCAGGCTGGAACGCCGTCACCTACGACAGCTGCCAGGGTCACGCCTACGCAGACCTCACCGGAGCCGAGCCCCGGTTCCTCTCGGTCGGCATCCTGCCGCGCGACCGCGCCGAGTACGCGCGCACAGCTGCACGCCTATGCCGTGCCGCCAGCCGAGCCGAGTCCTTCCTGCCGGGCGCGTGTTCGCTGGTCCTCGCTCGCGGCGAACTCGCCTGCCGCACCACCGGCCGGGTGTATCCGACGCTCGACCTCCATCTCGTGCCCGCTGCCGGCACCACGTCGGCCGAGTACTTCGAGGACCTCGCCCAGGCGGTGCACGTACTCACGGTGGCCCTGGCCGAAGCCGCCTCCGCCCCGCCGTCCACCCCCTGCGCGTGCGGAGGCGACCAGTGATCCACATCGCCGAGACTCTGTCCACTCGTACTGTGGAGGGCTTCCTCAAGCCGGACGAGATCGAGCAACTCAACCTCGTCATGGACGACACACTCGGCTCCCTCGGGCGCAACCGGTACGGCACAGCTCGCCGTACCACCATCCATGAGATCCCCGGTCACTCAGCCGCCGAGGCGCAGGACGTCTACGAGCCAGCTGGCCGGATCGAGATGACCGACATCCCGTCCGAGGCGACCGCCCTCCTCGACCAGGCCCTGAAGCTGCACATGGCCGTCATCACGCGCGCCCTGCCGTCGGTCACCGGCCACCGGCCGTGGATCTACCTCGAATACGGCCCCGCCCAGTACGTCACCCCGCATGCCGATGGCATCGCTCCCGATCCCCTCACTCGTCCCCGCCAGATCGCCGCCGCGACGGTCACGCTCACGGACATCCACGACACCGGCGGCGCGTTCTACGTGGAGACCACGGGCAGCGACGCCGTCTGGACCGCCGACGAGGCGCCGATCGGATCGGGTTACGCCCAGGGAATGCGCTTCGCACACGAAGGGGCGGACATGTCCTCCCCCTGGTTCCGCGCCATGCCCCGCACCCGATGGAGCGTCGCACCCGCTCCCGGCACGCTCGTGGTCTTCGGCAGTCAGCTCGTCCACGGCACCGAACCCGTCCGCGCCGGGCGCGTTCGCAAGTTCCTCACGCTCTTCGTCTCCGAGTAGGAGGCTTCCCCGCCATGACTGGCCCCCGCGGCCCGCCCCGCAGCCACGCCCCCAACCCACGGCCCCGACCAGAGGAGAGAGCGAGCAGTGGCAGAAGACAAGACATTCGACGAGTTCCTGGAGGCAGTCGCGTCCCTGCGCGACAGCGACCCCGTGCGCACCACCGCGCACACCTCCAACGCGGCCACCGAGACCTGGCTGGCCACCACGGTGCAGCCCGCCACCGCAGAGCCCACCACCGAGTCCTGACCCGCCACGGGGCCGGGCCGTCCCGGTCCGGCCCCGTTCGACCCCTGGAGCCCCAGATGAGCGCTCTCTCCCCGGAAGCCCTGGTCGCCCTCGGTGGCATCGCTGACCATCAGCGCCTACGGACCAGCCGTATCACCTCCGTACTCGCCAACTGCCTCGGCTCGTCCGCTCTCGACTACGCCGTGGCCCACCATCTACTCGAAGGCGCCGAACACGCGGCGCGCGCCCGGGACGCGGACCGCCTCGACTGGTACCGCCGTACGACGGTGGGAGACCTCACCCACCTGTCGACCGGCCCGCACATCGTGCTCAACCCGCGCACCGCGGACCTGCTCCGCTCGCGGATTTCCGAAACCGCGTACTACCTCGTCGGCCCCGACACCAGCCCCGCCCCACCCGAGGCCCTTGGCCTCGTTCGTGCCGCCATCACCTCCGCGACCGAGCACGGCTTCGGGACCCTGCTCGCTCAGCACGCCCCCGTCATCTGCCTGCTCAACCGTCGCCGACTCGACGAGACCCTCCACAGCTGGGCCATCACCCGCCTCCCGGGCACCGTCTTCACCGACTACACCGCTCACCCCGAGGTCCTGGCCCGCGACCTGATCCACGAGGCCGCCCACAACTGGCTCAACGACGCCCTCGCAGCACACAACGTGCGCCTCCCCACGGACGTCACCTTCTTCTCGCCCTGGCGAGGCACCGACCGTCCCGTCTTCGGATTTCTCCATGCATGCTGGGCCTTCTCCCTCACCGTGCTGTACGTACGGGAGGCGCAGCGCAGCGCCACGGGCGCCGTCGTACCCTTCCTCGACACCCACCTGCGCCAGCAGGCGGTCCAGTTCGCTGCCGCCACCGAGCAGATGGAACAGGCCCTCTCGTACGTGACCGCACACGAGATTCGTGAACGGATCGGTCGCGCGGTCGGCAAGGTCGTGGGTCCAGCGGGATCAGAAGCATCACCATTCTGCTTGTAGGCGTTCGGCAGGAGGCGAGCCCCCTCGGTTCGTCCGCGACTAGGGGATCAGCTCGGATGGTTGGCCGTGCAGATGGCTCCGTATGACCGGCTTAGAAGCTGTTGTCGTTCCGATCTTGAGGGGTGCGCGTCGAACGAGAGTCTCGATCGGGTGATCGCAGCTGGCCGCGGGCATGAGAACAGGGACTCTTGGTAGCTCGAGGTTGCGAAGCCAACCGAGATCTGGGAGACCCTGTTGCCGCAGTTGTACGTGCTCGCGCCGGTGGAGTTCAACTCGGCTGCACCAACGTGTGATTGTGTCGCTCACCGGTTCGGGAATGCGGCCGATCATCCGGAACGCGTTCGGCGGTACCCCTCGGACATGACAGACGCGGAGTGGGCCGTAGTCCGGCCGCTGCTGCCGGTGCCGGGCTGGCTGCGGGGGCGGGGCGGCCAGCCGGAGGCGTACTGCCACCGGGCGATGCTCGATGCAATCCGGTATCTCGTCGACAACGGGATCAAGTGGCGGGCGATGCCCGGGGGCTTCCCGCCATGGGAGCGGGTCTATGCGTTCTTCCGTCGCTGGCGTGACCATGGTCTGGTCAGGGAGTTCCACGACCGCCTGCGCGGACAGGTCCGCGAGGAGCTGGGCCGGGACGCGGAGCCGACGGCCGCGCCGGCCGAAGCTGTCTGGAACCCCCTGACGACCTCGGCGAAGTTCCGCTCCGCCTCGCCGCCCACGGCGAAGACGGACGGCGAAGCTGTGGACCAGGTGACCGGAACCTCGTTTAGGTAGGCGTCACACTGCGTGAAGTTGCTCCAGTTGATCCGGAGGGTGACCTCTGGCTCGTTGACACGTCGCGTCGTGATGGTGGTGACATGGGCCAAGCAGGCGGCTGCGAACCGGCCGATGCCCTTGGCTCCGAGCACACGCCGCCCGCCCGACTCGCTGCGGTGGTTCCGGTGCCTGTGCGGAGTGGCGATCTCCATCCGGGTACCGCGCACCGTGTCCGGGGACATACCGTGCCCGTCGTCCCATACTTCGATCGAGCCTTGACCCTCCTCGAGCGGTGGGTTGAAGCGGATCAGTACGAGGCTGGCATCAGCGTCGTAGGAGTTCTTCACCAGTTCGGTGAGCACCACACGCTCGTTGCTAATCAGTTCCTCGCCCAAGGTGCTCATCAACCGCGCGCGCGGCCGGAGATACGCTTCCGTGCCCTCCGCATCCAACTGGGCCCCACTTTTGGTCCGTTTCGGTCCAGCCCTCAGCGCGGCGGGACGGAGGCAGATTCTATCGACGTTGCGGATGACGGCCCGTGCGTAGCCGTGCGGCTGAGGACATCCTTGCTCAGGAGTGGCTGAAAACCGCTCCAGAGCGGCGCCAACCAGGGAAATGACTCACTCTGGTGTGCCTTCTGGCGGGCGGATCCGTTGGGGCGTAACGGGTGGAACGGGATGGTTGTGCGCGAGGCCCCTGATCGAGCTGTCGGCGGCATCCCGTACGATCGATCATTTCAAGGGTGTGCCAGAAACATCATCTCGAAGACACAGTGGGCGAACCTTACCGATCATGAAGCCCGCTGGCGGATCGAGCCAGGTGGATGCCGGGTGTTCGGGAGGCTCGACCTCGTCGGAATTGTTGCTTCCGCGAGCGTGTCCGTGATCTCCTGGTGCTCGTTCGTCTCGTGCGTGTTGGAGGTTGTGCTGTGGAGAAGGGGAAGTACGGCGTACCCCTGGAGCGGAGCGACTACCTTCCGCTCGAACGGCACGAGGAGAGCTGCTCTCCGGAGGACTTCCGGAAATGGCTGAAGACCCACGGTAAGGGCAAGCGGCTCGCCGTCGACCTTTTCTCCGGAGCCGGCGGTCTGAGCTACGGCGTGAAGCAGGCGGGTTGGACGGTCGCGGCTGCCGTCGACTTCGACGAGCGCGCTCTGGAGACCCATGCGGCGAACTTTCCCGGCATGAGTCTCCACATGGACCTCGGTAACCCTGACGAGCGTGACCGCTTGGTTGAGCTCCTGAAGACTGCTGACATCGACCTGATCGCAGGCGGGCCTCCCTGCCAGCCCTTCAGCCGCGCGGGACGCAGCAAGATCCGGGATCTTGTGACGAACCACAAGCGGGACCCGGAGGATCTTCGCAAGGAACTGTGGCGCGCCTACGTGGACGTTGTCACGCGTGTCAGGCCCCGGGCCATCCTCATGGAGAACGTGCCAGACATGGGGCTTGGAGACGACTTCTTCGTGGTGCGCACGATCGAGCAGCACTTGGAGGATCTTGGGTACGCCACGCAGGTCCGCCTTGTCGACGCCTGGCACTACGGTGTTCCGCAGCACCGGAAGCGCCTGATCCTGCTCGCGAGGAACGACGTCGAGCGCTTCGACTGGCAGCCGAAGCAGGACGGCTTCACCAGCCTCCGTGAGGCGATCGGCGACCTTCCCGGCCTCGATCCGCAACCCAGGAAACGCGTCGGTGAACGAGAGATGCCCTACCGCATGCCAGAGGCTCCCTCCGCCTTCGTGGAGATGATGCGTAAGGGCGCCCCGGAGGGGCTTGTCTGGGACCACATGACGCGCCGGGTCCGAGACGACGACTGGAAGATCTTCTCCGAGCACATGGACTCCAAGACCCTGTACTCGGATATTCCGGAGGAGTTCCGTCGCTACAGTGCCGAGAACTTCACGGACAAGTACAAGAAGCTGGCCTGGGGTGAGCGCAGCCGTTCCATCACTGCGCATATCGCCAAGGACGGCTACTGGTACATCCACCCGGACGAGCCCCGAACACTCACTGTGCGTGAGGCGGCCCGGCTGCAGACGTTCCCGGACTGGTTCCGGTTCGCCGGCACCCGTAGCGACGCCTTCCGGCAGATCGGAAACGCGGTGCCACCGCTGCTGGGCAAGGCAGCAGCCGAGGCACTCGCACCCGTGGAAGGCGTGCAGGCACAGCTCGGAGGACTACAGCCGCATTGGCGGCAGGTCAGGGAGGAGCTGGTGGCCTGGGCCCGGGAGAGGCGGAACGGCGACGACTGGTGCCACCTCCCCGGCGAGCAGATGTCGCAGCTCGCGGCAGCCGTGATTGCGCTTCTCTCCGGCGCCAAACCGTCGGCAGCCCAACTGGACGAGATCCTGAAGGACGTGAGATGGCGCAAGACCCTCACGTCCAAGGCGTTCCAGAACCTCTTGGACGCAGCCCCCTCCGAGAAGATCAGGACACGACTGGAACGCCTTGCTCCGCTCGTCGATGACTCAGCCGCCTGGCAGGAGAACAGGCGTCTTGAGATTCCCAAGCGCCTCGCCCTCAAGCCGGCCGAAGCGTCGCTCTATCGCCTGCTGGTGGGCGAGGACCTCCTCTGGGTGGGCCAAGGGGCGCTACGCGTTGCCGCGCGCCTGAACGACAGCGACGCGGACCGCACGAACAGACTCAGTGACGGCCGGGTCAACCTGGTAAGGCTCGTGGGCGCCGGGGGCGAGGACGCACCGCTCCGGATGGCGGCGCTGCGTCTCATCAGCAACACGGTCTGCAGCGCGCGTGAACCGATGTGCTCCGAATGCCCGCTGAGTAAACACTGCAAGCGGAAGTCCGACGCATCAGACGTCTCAGTGACCACAAAGGGCAACGGGGAATCACAGGTCAGGGAGCGCGGAGAGAGGAAACAGACCGCGACGTAGGGGGAGCGGGCTGGAGGATGGCGATCAAGAGGGCTGCCCGGTGCAGGCTTCGTACACCCTGAGCGCGGCCTGCTCGACATCGGTGCGGATCTCGCACTCCCAAACGCGGAGCACGGTCCAGTTCTCCGACTTGGCCGCCTCGGTGTTGCGGAGGTCCCGCGCTCTGTTCGTCTCGATCTTCTCCCTCCACAGCGGGGCTCGGAAGTCCGCAGGCCCGTGTACTGGGCAGCCATGCCAGAAGCACCCGTCGACGAAGACGGCGACGCGGTACCTGGGCAGGACGAAGTCCGCTCTGCAGCGGGCAGCCACCCGGCGCTGAAGTCGGAACCTCAGCCCGAGCCGGTGCACGGCGCGTCGGAGAGCGACCTCCGGAGCGGTGTCACGTACGCGCCGCCCGCGCAGGTGACCGCTCTTCTCGGTGCTGACCCAACCGGTGCCCGCCGTGTCGTCTCCCGTTGCCATGCTCGTTGTCCCGCCGTCGGCAGATCTGGGCGTGGGGAGGGTGCCCCACTCTCCCCACGCTTAGGGAACCATCTGAACTCCGGATCGACAGCCAGGGCCGGATCGAACTCCCCATGAGCCTGCTAGCGGGGGCGGGCATCGCGCCGGAGGCCGCCCTCATCGCGTTCAGTGACGGAGACGGGCGGATCGTGCTCCGCCGCGCCGAGAACGCGATGAGGGACCTGATCGAGTGGGGGCAGCTCTGACCGTCGGAGGGGCGTCGTCTACGCCCCCGGGGTGAACCCGAGGGACAGGGCCTCGTTGCGAGCGTGCAGGGCCTGCACCGCCTGCGGCTCGGGGACCTCTTGGTCTAGTTCGAGACGCCTTCCGACGTACTGGGCCAGCTGACGCTGCGCGGGTTCGAGGTTGTGGGTCTCCTTGGCCCAGCGCTCGAGCGCATACCACTCTTCCGCAGGGACCATCGTCACCGCGTCCCCGGCCCTCTCGTCGCCATCGGTGCCGCCCGCGAGTGCCTCCTCGTCCAAGGGGTGCTCGCGGAGCTCCGACTGCAGGTCGCGGGGGACGGTCCAGCGAACCCTGGAAACCGCGTCCCAGCAGCTGGGCTTCTTGGCCCATTCGCCGACGTGGTTACCCTCGCGTGGATTGGTCACCACCGCCATGACCCGAGGACACAGGTCGTCGATCGCGTCTTCGAGAGCCGGCGAGATCCGCTGTTCACGCCAGATCCGGTCGAGGTCGATGCGCCGGTCCGTGGCGAGGGACAGGCGTGCCACCGTGTAGGTCGTGATCATGCTCTTGTAACTGCCTGCATCGTGGGTCGCCGCGATGCGGTCGACCGCTTTGAACAGAACAGCCATCGCGATCACGCGTTGGCAGTACTGCACGTCGACGTGAGGGGGCGCCTCGTCGATGCGGACCATGAACGCCGCGAAATTCTTCTGCGCTCCACGACTGACCTGGAACGGAAGGTGGTTCCAGGAGTTGACGTACTTGGCGAGGTCCGCCTTCGTGAACTTCTGCCTCGTAGGGTTGAGCTTCTTGAAGGTGCGCTGCTTCGCGGGGGTCCGGGCCTTGGCCACCTCGTCGGTGTACTGGCCGCGTGCACGCTCGTAGAACCAGTGAGTCTCCTGACCGCTCCCGTCGGTCGCCGGCGCCCAAAGGGATCGCGTGATCCGCTGGACGGCCACGTGGTACTCGTGGTTCGAACTGAAGTCGACCAGCGTCACCCGGTTCTGTGTGTTCGAGTACTCGGAGATCATCGGGACGATCTCCGCGAGCCGCTCGGGGGACACCTCCGTCAGTTTCATCTGTACCGACACATGCGAGAGATCCGCCTTGTCGCGGCTCTGCGCGTAGTGCAGTGACGCCGTCGTCTGGCCACCGTTCACCACTTGGAGTCCGTGAACACGGGAAATGCCTGTCGGCTGTCCGTCCGGGCCGTGCACGAAGTCGACCTGCGAGGCGGTCGCCGTGATGCCGTTGTTGTACGCCAGGAACCTGCCGGGCGCACTCAGGAGCGTCTCCCTGATTCCCCGGTTCACCGAGCCACGGGCCTGCAGGAACGAGCGGACGTTGAGTTCGAGGAGTCGGGTGCCGTACTCCCCGTACAGCTCGGCCAGTCTCCGCCCCGGGATGACTGCCATGGCCACCGAGTGGTCCGACTCGCTGCTGGGCGCGGAGACGCACGGCAGCGGAGGTTCGAAGGAGACCACGATGGGCTCGCTGATGCTGCCGGACGTCGCATGGCGGTGCAGCCGCGCCAGGTCCCACACCTCGTGGGTCACGGGGAGACCGTCGAAGTCGGTGGGCGGAACCACGGTGCTGGTGCCGACACGGTTACTGAGGAGGAAGAGCCGGATCCTCTGTACCTCGGTGAGGGCCTTCTCGACCGCCGCGCACATGTCGTAGACGTCGAAGGACTCGTCGATGTGCTGACGCAGCCCGTCCCGGCACCGTTTTACGAACGTCAGCAGCCGCTTGAAGGCCGTCTCGGTCTGGCTCTTCGTGAGCTTGGACTGCGAGGGGTCCAGGGTGAAGTCCGTGACGAACAGGTCGAGGCACTCCCCGGACTCCCCGATGCCATATCCGTGGACCAGATGCCCTTGCGCCTTGTGGTAAGCGGTGAAGGTGTTGGAAGCGATGCCCGCCTGCTCCAGGTCTTCGAAGACCCGGCGGGTGAACGCCTCCGGGGGATTGGTTCCCTCTGCGTCGGCGGTCGCCTGGACGTCTGCCACGAGATCGCGGGAGTACTCGGACAGGTCGAGCTCAGGCATGCAAGCCCCCGATCAGTTCGGTCACCTCGTCGGTCGTGGCGCGGTACGCATCCAGCCCCGAGGTACTCACGTGGTAAGTGCAGTCGCCGACACCTGCCGCGAGATCCGCTTCGACGATTCTCGGAAAATCCCCCCGCACATGCCAGAAGTGCAGGTCGCGAAGGGTGTAGCGGGGCTCGTCGTACATGTCTCGCTGTCCGGGAAGGTATCCGGCTTGGACGAGACGCCCATCGAACTCAGCCCGGTCAGCGAAGCTGGTGAGCCGCTCGCGTATGCGTTCGACCAGCCGGTTCAGACTCTCGCCCGATCCACCACGCCGTTCGTCGAGCATCGCCAGTGCCAGCAGCAGCGCGGGCGTGCCGGTGCCGTCCAGCTGCCGCTCGCTGGCGATACGGATGCTCCGCGGACGCTTGGCGGTGCTGGCCTTCGCCTCGATCGCCACCTCGGGTAGCTGGAAGTCCTGGTTGGCTCCGCTCGGACCAGTCCACGCCTCCACTGCATCAGCCGGGTCGACAGCGGGCAGGACGTGCTCTCGGAGTACGAGGAGCTCGCCAACGAGGCCGCGGCGCGCCTCGGGCGCCAAGCCGTCCCTACTTACGGAGCGCAGGAGGTCCTGCCACCGCTCGAACCTGTCCACGGCGGCGGTCAGGGCGGCAGCGGCCTCGGGGGCGTCCCTGACGGTGTCGGCAACGTCGGTGACGAGCGGGTTGAAAACCTCACGCAGTTCGTTCGCGGTCAGGACCACCTGGAGTTCGTACTCGAGCCGCGACACCGCGCTCAGGTTCATCTCCAGTCCGGCCGCACGCGGCAGCCGCCCCACCGAGCGCACGATGTGGTCCGCGGAGCGGGCGTCGGTCCTGAGGACCAACATGCGTTGGTGGCCAGGGTGGGTGACGGACAGGAAGACGTCCAGAGGAGCGTTCGGGTGCAGCCGAAGCCGGGACCTACCGGGCGTGATCTGGGGGGTCTCCAGGTCACGCCACTCGGCCTCGGTGACGGTCATTCCCCGCCCTCCTCGTCGTCGAAGGCGTCGAGGCCCTCCTGCTGCCAGATGGTGTTGACGACGTACTCCGTGTCGGACTGGTGCTCGGAGCGGGGGAAGCTCACCTTGAAGCCCACCAGAGGCGGTTCTGCCTCACCGTCCGGAGAGGCCGCCGGCCGCTCGATCAGGTAGATCAGCAGCAGGGCCTGGTCGGGCCTCCTCTGCCAGCGCAGGTGCTCGCCCGAGGGGGTCTGGGGAACCTTCTCCTTCTTCTTCATCACCGCGGCCATCTGCGTGGCGTCGAGAGCGGCCTTCACCTGGGCCGGTTCGAGGTCGAGGTACTCGTCGGGCGGACTGAGTACCCGGCGGATCGTGTAGCGCCCCTCCGTCCTGAAACCGGGGTTGATCGCCGCGCGGGTCACCGGCCCGATGGTGTGTCCGGCGACGTTCTGCGGATCCTGTGCCGCGGCCTTGCCGACCAGGTGCACCGTCCACTCAGGCAGTTCGCCCACCGCCACGCACTGGTCGATGTACTTCGCGATGAACCTGGGACGGACGCGCTGCGCCATGCGGTCGGTCTCGTAGCTGGAGAGGAAGTCGGCGATCACCTCGGAAGGCACCGACTTCCACGCGACATTGCCGCCCGAAACCTTCGACTCGGCCGCCGCGACGCCGTCGAGCCGCTGGACGAAGTCCTCAAGTGCCTTGAGGTTTTGGTCAACGGTCTTCTGAGCAAGGTTGAAGATCACGGTCTCCGGGCCCTCGCCGGAGTAACTGAGCATGACCTTCGTACCCTGGCGCATCTTGTTGGTGGCTGTGATCGCGAGGCCGAGCGAGGAGGCACGTACCTTCAGCCCGAAGTTCCTCGGGGTGAGGTTGAGCGCGGCCATTTCCTCCACCTCACGGCGCAGTTCGTCGGTCGCGGCGGTCACCTCGACGTACTTGGCCTGGAGGTCGGACGTCGTGTAGAGACGGCACAGGTCCTCGTACCCCGGGCGGAATCCGAACCACCGGCCCATCTGCAGCAGGGTGTCGTAGGTGTTGGACGTACGCAGGTAGTAGCTGACGGTCAGCCCTTCCAGGGTGAGTCCTCGGGAGAGTTTCTGACCTCCGATGGCGATGACGGAGAGACCGGTCCTACGGTGCTCGTAGTAGTCGAGCGCGTCACGTGAGGCGCCGTTCACCGTCTTGACCACGATCTTGCGCAGGGCTGGCATGACCTGTGGGGCCACCTCCTCCCAGGTCAAGGGCTCGGCCTCGTCCGCGGGGAAGTGGTCCGTGGTGGGGACGAAGTCGCGCTCCCACAGGGCTTGGAGCTCTGCCATCCGCTCTGGAGCCTGCCCGTACCGGTCACGGAGCGAGTCCACGAGAAGGCCCAGATGGTCGGCCACTTGGTCACGAACGATCCCCTGGACCGCGGTGAAGCGGGTGACGTGCACCAGCATGGAGTTGTGCACCTTCGTCTGCCCCCGCGCCCTGCGAGCGGCACACGAGAGCACGAACGAGGCGATCGCCTCACGCAGGGACTGGGGTAGGTCGTCGGACGGCACGAAGGCGGACTTGTGCTTGCTCGGAACCCAGCTCTCGGCGTCGTCCACGGGACGCACGAGCGGCAACGGGGGCACGTCGTCCTCGTCATCGTTGTCGACCTGGAGTCCGAAGACCCGCTCCGGACCGAGGTAGTTGGATGGTGAGGGCAGGGTCCGGATGAAGCTGTCGGGAAAGAGGTCGGCGCCGAGGTCGGCGTGGTCTACATCGGGATCGATGTAGATGTTGGCGTAGGGCGTCGCGGTGTACCCGACGTAGGCCGACTTCTCGAAACTCTGCATGAGGTCTCGGATCGCGGCGTTGGTCTTCGTCGGATCCGCGTCAGGGTCCCGCTTGGTGTTGATGGAGGCGTTGTCGGCCTCGTCGTCGATGACGAACAGCGGGATGTCACGCACGACCTTGCGGCCGGTCTCGTCCTCGGTGCCTTGGACCTCCGTCACCCAGGTACGCAGGTACTCGAGGATCTTCCAGTGCTTCTTCACGACTAGGACGACCGGGAACCGACCGAGGGGGAAGTTGACCGCGTTGGCCGCCTGACGACCGAAGTCGCCCTTCTCGGAGCTGTTGGTGGGCGACGCGATGTCGAGCCTCTTGGCGCCGGGCATCCGCCCAGCACCCATGAGTCGGGACTTCCCGTTCTGGTTGGACCGCTGCTGGTGCTGTGTGTCGAAACCCAGAAGGCCCTCGTCGACACGCAGTTGCGTCTGGCTGCGGAGGTCGTTGTGGATTCCGGCCAGGATCACCACGAACTGGTATCCCGCGTCCACGGCCTTCGCGGCGAGCCCGATGTACTGCCCTGTCTTGCCCGACTGAACCTGCCCGATCACGAGGCCGGTCCGGCGCCAGGAGCCGATGCGACGCGGGTCCTCCAACTGGCTCAGGACCTCGTCCGTGCTCTGGTCCAGCCGACGCACGACGACCGGGGGCAGGCTACGGACGTCCTCGAGGTAGCGCCGGTAGCGCTCCCAGAAGTCCCACTCGCGGTCGTTCTTCGCCTCCGGCAGCCACGGCTCGTGTCCCCTGTCGCTCTCCAGACCGGAGGAGCCCTCCTGGAACACGGCGGTTATGGCCTCGATCTCCTTGGCCAGCAGGTCTCGGTCGAGAACCTCCCCTTGGCCGGCCAACATCCCGAAGATGACGGTGACCGCGTTCTGTACCTCTTCCGGAGTCGGCTGGCGGTCCTGGGACAGCAAGGCGAGAACCAAGCGCCTGGCTTTGGCAAGGGACTCGAGGGAGTCCTCAGGGGTGGAACTCACAGCTGACCTCCAGCTGAACGGGGACGGTCTCGGGCAGGGTAGGGGCGACCACTGACAACGGGCTCACCCGCTCCAGAAGCCCTGCATCTGGTCGAAGGGGGGCATGGTCCGGAGTCGCTCCCTGGCAGCAGCGGGCGAACGACCGTCGGAGACCATCGCCTCGTAGATCCGTTGTGCAACCTCGGTCGCTCCGGCGTCGGCGGGTCCCGGACCGCCGAAGGGCTCGGGGTCGTCACTGGTGTCCGTCTCATGCATCACGCGGAGGGCCGTAACCGGCACGGTCTCCTCCAACAGGCGGATCAGGGCTCGCACGTCGTCTGCGCTGGCGCCTCCGGGGCGTAGCGCCGCCCTCACCAAAGGGTGGCCACGGTTGATCCTGCAGATGACCTGGTCATTCGCACGGCGGACGTTCCACGCGTACAGGAGCGGGTCCCCATGCGTTCGCGCCGCGATCTGCCCGCGGTAGCGCAGCACGTCGGAGGCTCTCCTCCGAGCCTGCAGGGCGATGCGGCGAAGGTGAGGACGCAGGCCGACGGGTGGCACAACACTGGACTTACGGACGTCGACGCCCCACTCGACGTCCGTCTCAGCGGGGATGTCCACGGCGATCCGTGCCAGGTTGTACTTCTCCTCGCGACGTACACCGCGCTGGCCAAGCCAGTCGCCGGCCAGGATCAGACGGTCCCGCCGGTACACGTAGAACCCCTGCTGATCGAGCCAACCGCGTGGGCCGCCGGCCTTCTCGTACTCGGTAGGCGTGAGCCGCTGCGCGCTGGGGAGGACGAACGCCTCCACTCGTACGGAGCCGGTGCCGAGCGGAAGTTGCTCCACAGGGAGGGGCTGAACGGAAGGGTGACCGGAGAGGAAGGGGTCCCAGGGCTCGACCGGGCTACCGGAGACACGCATGGTGCGGCGTCGACTGCCCGTCAGGAACCGGGCGAAGACCATGCCCAAGTGCGACTCCGCGCGGGCGGCCTCTGCGTAGAACTGCTTCTGGGTCCGCTCGTCGTCCTCGGTCACGCCGTCGACGTGGTATCCGTTTAGCCGCCGCCACAAAACGACCGTGCCGTGGTCAGCGCTACCGCGGATCCTGTCGAGCAGGTCCGCCGTCGCCTCGTCCGCGCCGTGCAACAGCCTCCACTCACCGAACTTCTCAACGACGTCGAGATCCCACGTACGTACGTGCCACTCTCCGGAGACAGCGGTCGCGACGGTGAGCTGACGGGCCTGGGAGAACGACGCGGACTTGAGTCCGACGCCGAAGCGCCCCAGGTCCGTGGCGGTACGCGGTGTGGCGGGACCGCGCGCAGCCACGGTCATGGCGGTCACGAGCTCGTCCGCGCTCATCCCTTCGCCGTTGTCGACAACAGCGATCCACGAGTCCTGTCCAGCCCATGTGAACTCGATGTCGATGTTGGCTGCCTTCGCGGAGATGCTGTTGTCCACGAGATCCGCGATGGCGGCGGGCAGTGAATAGCCGAGAGAGCTGAGCGAGGCGACCATGCCTGCAGGTTCAGGGGCTGCGATGTCGTATTTCATGCCCAGTTCCAGTCCTGCTCCCCGTTGCAACCCCTTGCCGACGCGTGGTGTCTGAGCGATCCATGGAGCTGAGAACTGAGACGTTCTTCTGGAAGTCTCGTAAGTAGCTCTGCTCTCATCCCCCGGGCCAACTCCCCACCTACGCAAGATGGTAGTTGAGCCTGGCCAGCAAGGTCGGTGCGTCGGCTGGTCTACATCGCTTCCCGCACCGGCGTAGTCTGCGGGGGTGCTCCACGAAGTCACCGAGGATGGCGGGTTGGGCTTCTGCCATCACGTCCTTCCGGGTCTGCTGCCGCCCGGCTACCACGGTCCGTTGGTCGTCGCCCTCGACTCGAACGTCCTGATCGACCTCCAGCAGCATGGGGCTGCGCTCATGAACGATGAGCCGCTGCCCGATCGCGTTGCGGCGGACGTCGCCTACGCCGACGAGCTGTCCGGCCTCGCGGACCTTCTCAACCTGTGGCTGTTGCCCGACATTCGATTCGTGGTGACCCCCCGCTCGAAGACCGACGCCAAGAAGGTCACCGAGCGCTTCCTGGAACGCAGGCTCCCGTCGATCAACGCGGTAGCGGAGAGCTTGGCATTCCAGGTAGGAAACTGGTCCCTGCCTGCGCCGTCGCACGGACCGTGGCCCACTCCCGTCGGTGAGGTGACCGGCCTTTCTGATGGCGCCGACCGCGACTTGGTACTTGAGGCTCAGGCCGTTGGCGCTCACGTTTTCCTCACCCGTGACCGGCTCGTCTTGGAACGTGCGGAGCTCGCCGGACCCCCGATGGCCCTGCTCCCGCCCCAGGGCTTGGCGGCCGATCTCCTTGCCGCTGGCGTCCAACCGCTCCTCGGGGGCACGTGCGACGGCGACGGGTGCCCGTACCGTGACTGGGGGCTCCCCGCCCCAGATATGGGCAAGTGGGGCGGACTCCTCTCCGTGCTGGAGTAGAGCTTGCCGGGGACCAGGAGAATCAAGGCCAGCGGCAGCATTCACGGGGCGAACACAGCATGGACTCTTTCGAGTTGGGGCGGTTGACAGACCATGACTTCGAGGTGGTCTGCCGTGATCTGTTCAGTGATGTCCTTGGCATCCCGCTGGAGATCTTCCCGCGCGGCCGGGACCGTGGCGTCGACCTGCGGCACACCGGCCCCGCCGGGACGACCGTCGTGCAGTGCAAGCACTGGCCGAGCGCGACCCAGAAGACTCTGATCAGACGCCTGGTCAAGGATGAACTACCCAAGGTCCGCGCGCTGGCACCCGACCGTTACATCGTCGCCACGACGGTCGGTCTGACCGTCGACGGCAAGGAAGAGCTCCGCAGCGCCTTCTCCCCGTACGTTCGCGGCACCGGCGACCTGTACGGCGTGGACGAGATCGTCGCCGAGCTGCTGCGCCGCCCGGACCTGGTCCGACGACACTTCCGGCTCTGGCTGAGCAGTACCGCCGTCCTTCAGACCGTGCTGAACCAGGACCAGTACCTGCGCTCGTCGTGGCTTCGGAAACGGCTACCGGGCGTCGCCGACACCTTCGTCCCGCACGAGGGCTTCGAACGAGCCCAGCAGCTTTTGGACACCCAGCAGGTCTGTGTCATCGCTGGCATCCCCGGGGTGGGCAAGACGACGGTGGCGCTGATGCTCACGGCCTGGCTGATTGGCAATGGCTACGAGGTCCACGAGATCACTCAAGACGTCGACGAGATCGGCACCCTGTGGCGCGAGGGCACTCGGCAGGTGTTCCTCTACGACGACTTCCTTGGGCGTACGACCCTGGACACGTCGTTGAACAAGAACGAGGACAACCGCCTGCTGTCGGTGATCCGGGAGATCCAGGAGACACCTGGCAAGGCACTGGTGATGACGACCCGCGACTACCTGCTGGAGCACGCCCGTCTCCGGTACGACCGGCTGATGGCGCCGGACGTGTCGGACGCGGTCAGCGTGATCCGGCTGACCGACCTGCATCGGCGGGTGCGGGGCCAGATCCTCTACAACCACGTCCACCACTCCTCCCTGCCACCGGACGTCAAGCGCCGGTTCGCCGATCCGAAGGTGTGGCGTCCGGTGGTTCGGCACAAGCACTTCAATCCGCGTCTGGTCCAGGAGACCCTCAGGCTGTCCGCGCGCCGGGGCCAGGACGTCGCCGCGGCGATGCGGAAGAACCTGGACGACCCCCGCCGCGTATGGGAACGCATCGTTGAGAACGAGCTGACGGACGAGGCCGTCCACATGCTGGAGGTGCTGTTCACCTTCAAATCCGCCGGTCTGGACGACCTGGAGGAGTCCTGGCGCTCGTACCGCAAGAAGATGGAGCGGGCGGCGGACGGCAGAACGTTCCGCAGGGCACTGCAGCTGCTGGACGGCACGATGATCTCGGTCGAACAGGGGCGGGTGGCATTCCACAACCCATCGATCGAGGACTATGTCCGCTTCCACCTCGACGCCGGCCGGGCCCACTTCTCGGAACTCCTCAAGGCACTCGTCCACGAGGAACAGGTGCAACGACTCGTCGCTGCAGCTCGTACGGCTGACGGGGCGGGCATTCTGACCCGACTGCGGGAGCACGAGTCGACCGTGAGCACCATCGTCCAAGCGATGGACGGTGACATGGAGACCAGGTTGTGGCACGAGGACGAAAGCCGGTCGACGCATCTGGAGTGGGTACTGGAGACGGCCGAGTTGCTGGACTCTGCCACGCTGGCCGCGTACGTGATGCAGGAGACGGTCTCCCCGTTCACCCCCTATGGACCCTTCTCCCACCTGGAGGGCCTGATCAACTCTCTCGATGCCAGCCCGTTAGTGCCGCGGGAGCACGCCCAGCGGTTCCGGGAAAAGGTGACTTCCGCCATCCACGCCGAAATGCTGGAGTACGTCGAGGCCGGCGACTGGTACTGGTCCATCGCGCTGTACCACCAGCTGCGCCGGACACCGTCCAGAGCCTCCCGCGAACAGGCGACCGAGGGTCTGGTCCAGAACGGCCTGGAAGAGCTGCGCCGGCTCGCCGCGCAGCCCGAGCGCGAACCACGTATTGCCTACCTGGAACTGTTGGAGGAACTGGTGGACTTCCTCCTGGAGCAGGGGGCCGAGGACGAGCTGCCCGAGGAGTTCGCCGTCGTGTACGGCAGAGCCGAGCGCGTGTTCGCGCTCCGGGAAGCAGAGCGGAACGAGTGGCTCCAGAAGCACCTAGTCCAACGGGATCCGTCCGAGCGTTCCGACGTCGCTCGCGATCACACGCTGGTCACCGACCTGATGCGCAAGCTCGACGACACACGCTGACCGCTTCCCGCTGGGAGCCATCTGGGAGCCAACCCGCTCCCCAAGCCCCTTCCAGACCACCCGACACCACCGCACGCCAACGCTCTGACCAGGCAAAACGCCAACCCCCCCGGTGTCGATCTTGCCGAACCTCATTCGGGACGAAGAGGTCGTGGGTTCAAATCCCGCCACCCCGACAGTTGAAACACCAGGTCAGGCCCGGTGCTGAGAGATCAGCACCGGGCCTGACCTGCTGTGGGGTCCCGTTTTGGGAGCCAGCGAGGGGCGTTCCCCTTCGCGCGCTGCGAGCCGCTCGCGCGCCCGCGAGGCGGTCATCTCTCGTACGTCCGCTTCCAGCGCCCCCGGTGCCGCAAGTCACCCTGTCCCTTGCCATTCACCTCACCCAGGGACAGCAACGACGCTCCGCTGTTCCACAGACCCAGATGATCGCGGTGCAAGGCAAGGATGCCGTGTTGTACAGCGAACTTCTCGGAGGGCCGGCTGAAGCGCGTGGTCGTCACGAACACCGCCAGGTCGGCCCCGAAGTGCACCTTGGCACCCAGCAGATCCCTCAACTCGCGACTGGCGATCGTGCTCCTCGGCGCGTAGCGCTTGCACTGGATCACCATGGTCCGCCCGTCGGGGAGGCGTCCGACGACATCGGCACCATTGTCGTTGGCGCCACCCACCCGACGCACCTGCGTGCACCCGTCCCTCCTGCACAGGCCCGCGACCAGGTCCTCGAACTCGGTACCGGTCATCGCGTCCACCTCGGCGAGCGTCCGGTGGCCGGCCTTCACCTTCTCTTCCTGCCGCCACAGACGGTCCCGGCCCCGCTCGATCCGGTCCGTACGCCACAACCACCAGCCCACCGCGCCGACGCCGCCGAGGGCCAGTGCGCCGGTGAGGTACGGCCACACGCTCGACCAGAACACCGCCAGCAGGGCCAGCATCAGGCAACCGCCGGCCGCCACCGCTTTCAGCCGCGCCGCCCGCCGCCTACGAGCAGCGGCACCCCGTCTACGCCCAGCCACCTATCGAAGCCCTCCCCCCACAGGTTCGTGTACGGCAGTCTGCGCAGGTCGAAGCAGCGTGCGAAAGGCGCGAGTTGGCCATGTCGTGCCGACTCGGCATCGCAGGCAGGCGCGGGCCGGCGACGAGACACAGAGGTCATCTTCCAGGCTGAGCCACGCACCGGCCCGAGCGAAGTCATGCGTGGAGTACGTCCCGGGCTCGCTATCCCCGGCTCCTTGCTCACCCCCTGTCGCCGAGTCACTCAGGCAGTGGATTCGCGGCACCGTCCATGAGGTCTTCGATTGCGGCCAGGATGCCCTCCAGCGCGCCGGGTTCCGCCGCCAGGGCGGAGAGTGAGATCGACGGCCAGCCTCTGTAGCCCTTCTCCCGTTGCATCTCCAGTTTTCTCTCCAGCTCGGGAACGGACGGCAGGGACTGCGCGAAGGCCGTCGCGCGGTCGAGGCCGAGGTGGTGGGTGATGGAGCCGAAGCTGAAGGCGAGTTCCTCCTTTGCGGGGGTGTCGTACAGGGACAGGGTCCAGATCGGCACCTGCCGGCCGGCGACGGGGTAGTAGACGGACATGCTCGGGTACCTGGCCGCTCCGCCTTCCAGCCGTCCCCGTGCCGTCGCGTGGTCGAGCAGTGCGGTTGCCGTGCGACTCGGCTCGGGGGCGAGCCGGGAGCGGATCACCGCGTCCATGTCGGCACGCGTGGTCCGATGGGTGGTGCGGCGTCCGGACGGGGACTTCGCCGCCGTGGCTACCTCCCCGTGGATGCGTGGGACGAGGACGCGGAGGTCACCGTCGCCCCGGTACTGGGTCAGCTCGACCGCGTACACGTCGGTCTGCCGCATCTGGCGGTTCAAGAACTCGACGATCGCCCTCAGCTCCAGCGGGATCCGGTCGGCCACGAACAGCAGCCGCATCTGCCCGGCGGTCAGCCGCTCCTCGACCGTCGACCAGAACTCCTCCGGGGAGCGGTCGCCGAGAAGTTCTCCGTACGCCTCTTCCAGCGGCCGGCCGTCCGCGGCACAGGTCTCCTCGAAGGAGCGCTGGAGGAGTGCTCCGGGCCAGTAACGTGCTCCGTTCGCCGCGTAGTCCAGCATCTGGCCCACCACCTCGCGCCGGATGCGCGTATCGCTCGCCCGCTTGACCTCCACCAGCGTCGGCACGCCGTCGGCGTCGACGAAGAGGTGGTCCAGCCAGTACGCGGGACCGCCCTCCGCGCTCGTCGACACGCCCATCTCCCGTGCCACCAGCACCAGACGCAACGGCTGACCGTCGGCGAGCGAGCCGAAGTCCAGTACCCGCGGATGGCGCGCGAGAAGCTCCTGGAACTCCGCCTCCGTCTCGAACGCGGCCGGTTCCAGGGCCTGCAGAGCGCTCCCCAGGACGAATACCGACTGATCAGTCACCTGTTACCCCATCCCGCCGTTGGCCGCCCGTCGGCGTTGACCTTCGAGTTGGTTGAAGCTCAATGATGGCCGAGTGCCACGTTCTGAACTGATGCCCATCGGCGTCTTCGCCCGACGCAGTGGTCTGACCTCGAGCGCGTTGCGGTTCTACGCCGACTCCGGGCTGTTGCATCCCGCCGAGGTCGACCCGGTTTCGGGGTACCGCTATTACAGCGCTGACCAAGTGGCGCGGGCGACCGCGCTGCGTCAGCTCCGTGAGATCGGCATGCCCCTCACCGTTGTCGACGCGGTCCTCGCCGCCGCGCCGGACGAGGCGTCCCGGCTGATCGATGAGCACGTTGCGCAGGTGGTCGGGGATGCGGCAGCGGTGCAACGGAAGGCTGTTGTGGTCAGGTCTTTGCTCGCCGACGTGCCAAGTCTGCACATCGCCGCACTGAGGGGGCCCGTGCTGGCTGACGCGGTCGAGCAGGTTCTCACCGCGACCGCACGCGAGCCGCAGGTGCCGGTGCTCAGTGGTTTGCGCATGGAGGCCGCCCAGGAAGCGATCACACTGACCGCAACGGACCGATACCGGCTCTCCACCCGCACCCTGGTGCCTGCTGAGCCGCCGACGATGACGTGGGCCGCCACGGTCAACGGCGATGAGCTGCGGGCCGCGGTCGCCGAGATCCGCCGGAGCGCGCTGGTGCGCGTCGAAGCGACGCCGCACGGAATCTGGCTGCGCGTGGCGGACCGAGAAGACCGGTACTGCCGGTTGCTGTACGAGGAGTTCCCCGACTACCGGCTGATGCTCGCGACACTGGACGAAGTCACCACCCGCGTCACGGTCTCGAAGGATCAGCTCCTGCGAGCCCT
Organism: Streptomyces sp. NPDC016851; assembly: GCF_055562795.1. Taxonomy (NCBI): domain Bacteria; kingdom Bacillati; phylum Actinomycetota; class Actinomycetes; order Kitasatosporales; family Streptomycetaceae; genus Streptomyces; species Streptomyces sp. NPDC016851. The sequence continues at coordinate 450,628 of NZ_JBVHEP010000001.1, read as the reverse complement.
GGAGGACCACCCCGGCGAGCGGATCGCCCTGCATGTCACCGACCGCGCCGTGCACGCCCTGTCGGCAGGCGAAGAGCTTCCCGGGATCCGGCTTCCAGCCACCACGACCGGGCAGGACATCCGGGTCTGGTTCGAGCTGATCACGCTCTATCCAGCCGTCAGCACCGCCATCGGCCCCGACGTGATGCTCGACCTGAGGGGGCCCGACCGCCCCGTCACGATCCGCTCCGCCGACCGGGGCGACCTCACCACCTTGGCCATGCCCGTCAAGCCCGACCACTCCTCATGACCGCTACGACAAGGATCACCGCCATGACCGCCACACCCACCAGCCCGGACCTGACCATGGAAGCCATCGGCCAGGCCGTCGCAGAGGGCCAAGCCGGTGACGTCACATCCGCCCGCCGGAAACTCCTGGCCCTCTGGTCCGCGATCGGTGTCACCGGTGACGCGCTGCACCGCTGCACCCTCGCCCACCACCTGGCAGATCTCCACGAGGACCCCGCCCAGGCACTGGCCTGGGACGTCCGGGCCCTGGACGCTGCCGACGCCCTGACCGAGCAGCGTGTGCAGGAGCACCACACCGGCCTTCGCCTCGCCGGCTTCTACCCGTCCCTCCACCTCAACCTTGCCGACAACTACCGTCGGCTCGGGTCCTTCGAGGCCGCCGCCGAGCACATCGACGCGGCCGAAGAGCACGTCCCCGACCTGCCCCAGAACCCTTACGGTGACCTTCTTCGCCTCGCTGTCAAAGAGGTCGCCGTGGCCATCGCCGAGCGGGAGACCGCGCAGCGAGCCTCCGCACCAACAGTGTCTGCCTAGCGCCGTCAAGCCGACGCTCCCGTCACTATGCCCAACAGGGTGAGCACGAAGAAGACCGCGCTCCAGGCCAGTGCGTGGCGTATGCAACGGTATTTGGTCCAGGCGGTGCGGGACAGGGCCGCCAGTTGGCACAGGTCCCGGGTCATGGGGTCGGTGCGGCGGATCGTCCGCTCCAGGTGTGCGGCCGACGTCGCCAGCCTCGCGTCGCCGAAGTAGTGGGTGTGGGAGCGGTGGGGGTTTCCCAGCCGTGGGGTCACTGCCAGACCGAGCAGGACGAGTGCCGGCGCGCAGGCCGCGCAGCCCACCCAGAGGAGCAGCTGCGGGACGACCGGGTACTGGCCCGGGGTGATGACGCCGCTGCCGATCGCGCCGAGCAGGGCGGTCAGGACCGCGCCCAGGGACGCCAGCATGAGACCGGCCTTGTTGTCGGCCTTCACGAGCTCCTCACGGACCTCGGACAGCAGCACCCTGGCGAGTTCCGCGGCGCCGTCGGTCGCGGTGCTCGTACCGGTGTCGGTGTCGGTGTCGGTGTCCGGACCTGTGCCGGGGGCGCCTGTGGGTGTGGTCATGCCTGCCCCTCCTTTCCGTCGGTGGCCGGGGCGGCCGCCCCGGCGTGCGGGGCGGCCGTGAAGCTGTGTCCGTGCTGCGGGCGGGTGTGTCAGACCGTGGACGAGCGGCGGATCTCGTCCTCCAGCGCGTTCACCGCCTGCCGGACCCGGATGTTCATCGCCGCCGTGTGTTCCCGGGCCGCCGCCTCCGACTCGGCGCGGTGACGCCGGACCTCCTGTTCGATGGCGTCCTGGGCGATCTCGAGGTTCGCCACGGCCCGGCGCTCGGCGACGCGGACCTCCTCGCCGTGGATCTTGACCGCGCTGTTGCTCTCGCTGGTGAGCATCCGGTCGTACGCGGTGTCGCCGCTCAGGTACTTCACCAGTACGGGGAGCATGTCGAGGAAGACGAACAGCAGGCGGATCAGCCAGACGCCCACGAACAGCACCGCGTTGCCGCTCGCGAGTTCATCGAGCGCCCGGATCCGTTCCAGGACCCCGATCTCCTTCTGCTTGGCCCGTTCCTCGTCCAGCCGTCGCTCGATGCCGTCGGCCCGGTCCTTGAGGAACGCGCCGCGTGACGAGGTCAGTTGGGCCTCGATCTTCGAGATGCGGTTGTGCATGCCGGCGAGCCGCTTCTCGTTCTCACTCGTGCGGTGGGTGGTCCGGTAGTCCTGTGCCTTGTCGCGCAGGCGCAGGCACTCGGACGTCCGCTGATAGAGGCCGGTGGCGGCGATGCGGATCAGCCGGCGGCACTCGTCCCGTACCTCGGAGTCGATCGACTCCAGCCTGGTGGTGTCCCGGTCCACCCGCTTCTGCAGGGCGGCGGCGTCCGAGCGCAAGGCGTCCAGTTCCTCGCCCCGTTCGCCGGGCGTCGCGCCGAAGGAGAGGACGTACGTTCTGCCGCAGCCCTTCGGCGTGACGGCCTGCGTGGTGGACGGGACGGGGTTGCAGCGGACGAGGTTCGTGCGCAACCGGTCGATGGCGTCCGTGCGTTCGTCGGCGACGCGTTCCTCGATGGCCGTCTGGAAGATGCGCAGCACCAGCGGCTCGGCGATCACCACACCGAGCAGCAGGGCGATCAGCAGGCGGGTGACGAGAGGGCCGGCCCGGCGCCGGGCGTTGGGCTGAGGCGTGACCAGCCAGCGGTCGAGGTTGAGGACGAACAGCATCCAGATGACCGTCGGGACCAAGGCCAGGAAGGAGACCCTGCCGAGCGCCTCGGTCGCGAAGTTCCACATGGAGAACGCCGCTATCACGGACGTGCCGAGCACCACCCCGCCGAGGGCCGTGTACTTGCTTCGCTCGTATCGGACCCTGGCCAGCAGTTCCTCGTCGACACCGGTGAGGGCGCGCAACCGTCGTGCGGCCTTGTCGCCGGTTCTGTGGCCGTCCGGCGTGCCGGTGGCCGTCACACGGTTCGTCGGGACGTCAGTCAACGAGATCGTCCTCGTCCCTGATGAAGCCGCCCTGCGCGTCGCGCGCCCCCTCCCGGCCCGCTGCCGTGCCCCCGGGGCGTCCCTGTCCCGACTCGACCATGCGGGCGCTGTCGGCGGCGGCCGAGAGGCCTGGCGCGACCTGGCCGCCCGTCTCGCGCAGGACCTGTTCCAGGACCTGGTGGTAGTCGACGTACTCGCTGCCGCCCATCTGCCGCAGCAGCGTCAGCAGCATGTCGCGGCGCAGCTGCGCCTCCGCCGTCTCACGCGCGTGCGTGTGGGACCGCTCCGTCGTCTCCGCCGTGTGGCGGCGGGCCGACTCCTCGTCGGTGATCCGGTGGATGCGGGCCGCCACCTCGGTGACGTCCATCTCCTTCCGGGCGATGCCGAAGGCGTCCACGTGGTCGGATCCCTGGGAGAGCAGTTCCGCGATCCGCCGGGCGTCCTCGGTCTCGAAGTCGCGCTGGCCGCGCTGCAGTTCCCAGGAGCGCCGCTCGTCGCGCAGCTTCTGCTCCCAGTCGCGCAGGTCGTCCGAGGCGTGCACCTCGGCGCTGACGAACTCGACGCTCATGCCCGCGACACGCGGCGGCACGATCGCGCTGTAGGCGGTCATACGATGACTCGCCTCGGTGCGCACCGCGTTGACCTCCTCCACGCGGTGCCCGGCGCTCACCCTCGGCAGGTCGCTGTCGCCCATCAGGTAGGCGCGCAGGGGGACGGTGACGTCGAGAATGCCCTGCCGGGCGACGACGATCGGGTCGGTCACCTGGCAGGTGAAGGACGCCCGCATCGTGAAGTTGTCCGCCTCGCTCATCGACGGCAGGGGACGCTCCACGTCGACCAGGCGCGCCCGGGTGTCGACCAGGCTGACCGAGGAGGCGTCGAGCACATCGGGGTGGGACGGGTCGAACACCATGCCCTCGGGGAACATGCGGTAGTTCCCGCCGACCCTGAAGACGTAGGCCGCGCCGGGCGGCAGCGGCGGTACGTCCTCGCGGCGACGACGCCGAGACCACCAGGTGCCCTGGACCGTGGCCAGTATGTGCTCGGCGATGACCGGGTAGTTCACTTGCTTCGACCTCCTGGAGAGGAAGGGACGGGAGCGGTGGACAGCAGGGGCGCGGCGGAGCGCCGGGACTCGGCCGGTGGCCGGCCGCGCAGCGATCCGAGGAGAATCCGCGCCAGTTGGCGGGCGCCGGGGATCGCGTAGTCGGGGTGCCTCAGGGCGATGGACAGGTGGTGGCACAGGGCGGCCCACTGGCGCCCGCTCATGGCGTTGCGCATGGCCTCGCCGAGTTCGCGTACGGCGCCGGTGACGGAGGGGTCGTCCCGCAACTGCACCAGCGTGCGGCACAGCGCGGTGACCGCCCGGCTCCGGTTGCTGCTGTGCAGGACGTCCGCCCACAGCGCCCCGAGCTGGCGGGCACTGTCCGGTACGCCGCGCAGGAGGGCCGCGGTGACGGGCTCGGAGGCCTCCAGCCGGGTGGCCTCCAGCAGCTGCAGGGCGGTGCGCAGGGCGATCGACCGCTCCCGGGAGCGGGGCGCCGTCCTGGTGATCACCGTCCGCACGTACCGGAGGGTGAACAGGACGCGCTCGGGGTCCTGTTCGGCGGTCTGCAGCAGGAGGACCAGGGAACGCCGGGCCGAGAACGCGATCCGCTCGCCGCGCTGCATCAGGATCCACAGCAGGTTGAGCGCCTGAAAGCGGTAGAGGGAGCCCAGGCGGCCCGTCAGGGCCATGGCCGCCGTCACGGCACGGCCCTGGCCGCTGTTGTCCGTCCAGCTCAGGACGATGTTCAGGGCCTGCGGGGCGAGATGCTCCGCATCGCACATGAACTGCAGCGTCAGCGCGGCGGTCACCCGCTGGCTGGTGATGCCCTCGGACCACACCTTCAGCAGATTCTCGTCGACCTCGACCAGTGCGTACCGTGCCAGCAGCGCGACGCCCCGGGCCACTTCCGTCCGGGTGTCGAGGTCGCCCCGCAGGGCCAGCTCGTTCAGCCACTGGCGCAGCGGGTACCAGAGCTCGTAGCCGTACAGGTCGTGCAGCTCCGCGATGACGAGCTCGCGGACGCGCGGCGAGGTGAAGACCAGGCGCCGTTCGCTGCGCCCGGCGTCCCGGCCCGGGCCCGGGCGGTGCTCGGTGGCCACGAGTCCCACCGCCCGCTCCCTCCACCGGGCTCTGGACTGCTGGGCCACCGCGCCGCCCGGCGGTGTCCTCGTCTCGTCGTCCGGCTCGGCGACCGGTGTCTCGCCGCTCTGCTCCCAGTTGCGCACGTGGGCGGTGAGCGCGGCGCACTCCTGCTCGAACGTCCGCTCCGGGACGCCCTCCAGGAACGCCAGCGCCGCGAGCGGGAGCAGGTCGTCCGCGGGCGGTTGCCGGCGGAACCACTCCTGGACGCGCTCCCGGTACCGGTCCCGCAGGGTGTCCAGCGCCTTCTCCGCGCCTTCCTGGGCCAGGGCCACGGCCGCCGCGACGACGTCGGCGGGCCGCCGCTGCTCGCCGACCCGCTCCAGCAGCTCCTGCTCCGTGTCCGGCGTGAGGCCGGCGTGCGGCAGCTGCTCACGGCAGTGTGCGAACAGCTCCACGGGGTCCGGGGACTGCCAGGGCACACAGCGGTCCCGCAGCGCCAGCCGGCGGCGGGTCGTGTCGCCCGCCGTGATCACCAGGTACGACCCCTTGCGGTGCAGTTCCTCGCTCAGCCGCCCGACCTCGTACGCCTGCACGGCCTGGTCGGGCAGCTCGCCTACGTAGTCGCGGATGACGTAGCCCCGACCCGGCTTGAGGTCCCGTGATGCCGCCAGCTCGGCGAGGGCGTTGGCGGGCGACAGGCTGCGCAGTGTGGCCTGCTCGCCCAGGACGTCCCTGAGCAGGGCGAGGGATGCCGCGCCGCGGCCGCAGCCGTCCTGACCGGTCAGGACCACGAGGCCGTCCGCGCGCAGCCTGCCCAGTGCCTCGTCGAAGCAGGGCTGCGGGGGCAGGTAGTACCGCAGTGCCCGGTCCGCCTCCTCGGGCTCGATGGTGCCGGGGGCGAGACCCGGGGAGGAGGCGGGGCCGAAGCCGAACGCCGCCCCGGCCGCGTCGACGACGCCGTAGAAGTTGTTGTTGACGAGCTGGTGGACGCGGCGGAGGTCGTCGTAGCCGCGGTCGTCCTCCTCCCGTTCGTCCGGCTCCGCGCGCTGCTCGGGGGCCTTGTCCGGGCCCGGGTCCTCGTCCCGGGCCTGCGGCGCGCTGCCGTCGTCCTCCGGCTCGGGCGGCTCGGCGTCCTGGTCGGGTGCGGGGGCGGGTGGCGCTGTGTCCGGCCCGCCGTCCGGGTCCGTGTCGTCAGCCACCGGTGCTCCCGAAGCCGAAGACGGCACCCCGGGCGTCCACCGGGCCGGCGATGTTGGTGACGTTGATGTTGTCGCCTCTGTAGGCGTTGCTGATTCCCGTCCCGCCCGCGGCGGCCGGCTCGGGCCGGTCCGCCGCGGGCTCCCCCGGCACCGGGGCCGCGTGCTTCCCCCACTGCGCGGCCCCGGGCTCATGCGAGGCCCCGGCCGGTGCGCCGGACGCGGGCACCCACAGCCAGGCCGTGGCCTCGTACTCCTTCACATGGACGGTGACGCGGGTGAAGTCCTCCGTGGCCAGGGTCGTGTGACCGCCCGCCACCGTGGACCGGAAGACGTCGTCGGACAGCAGCAGCGCCAGGTCGGCCTCCGGGTGCGCGGCCAGGGCGTCGTAGAGAGCGGGCGCGTTCAGCAGGCGGGCCGTGGCCACCACGGCCGTGCCGGCGAAGCCGTTGTCGGCCAGCTCCACCAGTCCCTGGTGGACGACGGCCCGCAGCCGCATCCGGGCCTCGGGAACTCGCTGGGCGTTGTACTCGCGCAACTCGGCGACGAGATGGCGGACGTAGTCGTCGACCAGGCGCGGTTCCTTGCCGTCGACGGGCCGGACCGCCAGTTGCTCGTCGCCCTTGTGCTGGATGTGCCACTGCGCGCGGTCCAGTCCGGCGCCTCTGGCGGCACGGTCGAGGAGCCTCGGCAGATCGTGCTGGATTTCGGACTGCCTACGGTCGTTCTTGCTTCCGTAGGACTGTGCGTCCACGGCTATGCAGGTGCAGGGATAGAAGTCAGGCCACGCAGCCACCCGATCATTCCTCTCTGGGCAGGCGATGGGCAGACACTGCCCACGAATGTGCTGCCCGAGAGGTTAGGAGAGAGTGCGTGAAGTGATTCCGTATCAGTACGGGTTGTCGGCAACGACTTTGGCGAATTCCATCAGCTTCGGAACGTCACAGATGGTTATGTTTCGGTAACTGCGTTCCACCAGTCCCTGGGCTGTCAGCGCGGCCAGGCTCTTTTCGGCCGTGTTGAGCTTCAGGCCTGCCAGCGACGCGAGTTCCTTCTGGGTGAGCGTCACGCCGAGGGCGCACCGTCTGCCGTCACCGTCCCGCGCGGGCTGGGCGTAGGCCTGGCACAACTCGGCCAGAACCCGGGCCAGGCGGGTCAGGGAGTCGTAGGCCTGGAAGTCGACCCGGCGCCGGTTGGCCCAGCGCAGCCGGGCGCAGAGCATCTGGAGGATGGCCCGCATGGCGTCCGGGTACCGGGTGAGGAAGGTCTCCAGCGCCTGCACCTGGATGATCCGCGCGGTCACGTCACTGCATGCGACCACCGTGCCGGACCTGGGCCGCTCCTCGAAGGCCGCCATCTCGCCCACCAGGTCGCCCGCTATCCGGACGGCGAGCAGCATGTCGTAGCCGCTCTCCGCGCTGGCGACGACCTTCACGACACCACTGGTGACCAACAGCACGTGCCGGCTGTCGTCGCCCTGCTGCAGCAGCGCGCGATGCGTCGGATAGGCGATGGGGGTGCCCTGCCGCAGGAGTTCTTCGCGTGTCGTGTTCCGCAGCCGGCCAAGAAAAGTGGACGGCGGCCACACGTGATTCACCAGCACCCCCGACGATCTCACTCCGCGGCACAACGCGCCGTTCAAGCGTCTGACCATGCTGCCGCCGAGCCGTGCTCCGGCAAACAGACAGGACGGGATGTGGCCTGTTCTTCCTGCCTTACAGCCGGAATTGACCGAACGGGCGTTCCTTGCGAGAAGACGGCCCAGAATTATTACTGGCGAGTAAATCGGAGCGTGAAATCATCGGCGGCCGCGAAGCGATCCGAGTGGGCTGTCAGGACAGCGCCCCGGCCAGCGTTCCCGCCAGGGTGAGGATGAGGAAGGCCGCGCCCCAGACCATCGCCCGGCGTATGCAGCGGTACTTGAGCCGGGCGGTGCGGGACAGCATCTCCCACTGCCTCTCGTCCGGGGCAGAGGAGGCCTGGGCCGTGCGTCGGGGGGATACGGCCAGGCCCAGGAGGACGAGGGACGGGGCGCAGGCGGCGCAGCCGGACCAGACCAGGAGCTGTGGGATCACGGCGTACTGGCCCGGCACGATGAGGCCGCCGGTGATCGCGCCGAGCAGGGCCGTCAGGGCCGCGCCCAGGGTCGCCAGGGTCAGTCCGGCCTTGCTGTCGGCCTTCGCGAGTTGCTCACGGGCCTCGGTCAACAGGTCCGGGTCGGGTTCCGCCGCGCGGCCGGGCCGCGTCCCGGTTCCGGTCTCGCGAGTCGATGTGGTCATGCCTCCCCCTCGCTGATCAGCGAGATACCCGGGTACCCGGAAGTGGTGCTTCTAGTACGCGGTGTGATGACGGCTCGTACGCGGGTGTCAGGTGTTCCACGTCTCGTCGTACGGGTCGGCCGGCGCCGGTACCGGTCTGGCCCTGGTGACCTCGAGGTACGGGATCGGGCCGTCGTTGACCGGGTCCTTGGTCCGGCGGGGTGTGTACCGGCCGGTGATCTCCAGCCAGGTGTCCGGACTCAGGACCGGGGGGATGCTGCCGGTCAGGGCGATCTTGACCGGCTGGGCGTCCGCCGCACAGCAGTTGAGGCCCATGCGGACCAGGTAGGGCGTGCCCGCCCGGTCCAGCGTGACGAAGCCGGTGATCTTCAGCTGGCGGCCGCGGAGGGAGCGGCCGTCGTCGTACACCGCTCGGCCCGCGTAGTCGGCCACGCCGAGGCGGAGGGGTTCGCCGGCGGGGAGGTCCGGGAAGCCGAAGGGCTTCGTCAGGGCCGTGCCCGTGTGGGCCGCGCTGTAGGAACCCAGGGCCGGCGGGGAGACCAGGATCAGGGCGAGGACGGGGAGGGTGAGCAGCCAGGAGATACGGGGCTCGTGATGGTGGTGTTGCTGCTGTTCACGTGTGCGGCGGCGTTCGTACCAGAGCGTCGCCGCCGCCGTCACGATCAGCACTACGCCCGCCAGCAGCACCAGCGGACGCAGGCCCGCCTTGACGTAGCGCAGATACAGGTCGGTCAGGCCGGCGTGCAGGAGGGTCGCGCCGAGCAGGAAGAGGAGGGCCGTCTGGGCCAGGCGGTTCACAGCAGGACTGTTCCGATCAGGGCCGACACGACGACGGCCAGGGCGAACGTCGCGGGGGCGAAGCGCAGGGCGAAGGCCCGGCCGAAGGTGCCCGTCTGCATCGCGAAGAGCTTCAGGTCGATCATCGGCCCCACGACCAGGAACGTCAGACGGGCCGTCAGCGAGAACTGGGTCAGGGACGCCGCCACGAACGCGTCCGCCTCCGAGCAGATGGACAGCAGGACGGCGAGCACCGCCAGGGCCAGCACCGAGACCACGGGATTCCCGGCCGCCGCGCGCAGCCACTCCTCCGGCACGACCGCCTTCAGCGTCGCCGCGGCCATCGCACCGATCACCAGGAAACCGCCCGCGTGCATCACGTCGTGGCGCACCGAGCCCCAGAAGGCCGCGCCCTTGCCCTGTCCCTCGTACGACGGCCGGTCCGGCGGGCGCAGCCAGTCCGTGCGGCCGACGCGGTGCCAGAGCCAGCCCATCGCGCACGCCACCAGCAGGCTCGCGACGAAACGGGCCAGGACCATCTCCGGGTTGCCGGGGAAGGCCACCGCCGTCGCCGTCAGCACGATGGGGTTGATGGCGGGCGCCGAGAGGAGGAACGCCAGCGCCGCCGCCGGTGTGACCCCGCGGCGGACCAGCGCCCCGGCCACCGGCACCGACGCGCACTCGCAGCCCGGCAGCACCGCGCCCGCCACGCCCGCGACCGGGACCGCAAGGGCCGGGCGCTTCGGCAGGGCCCGGGCGAAGAAGGACGGCGGCACGAACACGGCGATCGCCGCCGACAGCAGCACGCCGAGCACCAGGAACGGCAGCGCCTGGACCATGACCGCGACGAACACCGTCATCCAGCTCTGCATCACCGGTGCGGACAGGGCCCCGCGGATCGGGCCCTGGAGCATCACCGCCGTGAGCAGGAAGAGGGTGAGCAGGAGGGGGGAGTTGAGGTGGCGGGCCTCGTCGGGGCTCGGGTGGCGGGTGTCGTCCGGGCCCGGGCCCTTGTCGGTGACCGGTTCGGTGGTCTCGTTCCCGACCGTCTCGTCGGTCTCCTGCGGGGCGGGTTTCGTGGTGGCCACGGGCCCGGTACCTCCGGTCGTGCGCAAGGGCATTGCCTCCCCTTCTGTACGGCCGGGCCGCACCGGGCGTTCAGCCACCGCTGTTCCCTTCTGGAACCGGCCGTCCCGGTGAGGCAGTCTTCTCCCTTGTGGGGAGCGTTCCGAACCAAGGTCTGCCAGGTGATCCGGCCACGCACATGATCGTGTGCGGGGACGACGGGCTCGCACACCGGCTGGCCGCCGAACTGCGCGGTGTGTACGGCGAGCAGGTCACGCTCGTGGTGCCGCCCTCGGGTGATCGGGTGGTGCTGGCGGCTACGCGGCGGGGGTTGGCGGAGCTGCTGGGGCGGAGGCGGCGGGAGCGGGCGGGGGCGTGATCGCCGGGCGGTGGGCTTCACTGCCCGGCGATCACGAGGTACTCGGGGATCGAGGCGCGGGGTTGGGCAGCCCGGCGTTGCGAGGTGCTCGGCGTTGAGGCTGAGGCCGGGGCGTGCGCAACCCGGCGCAGCGGGGTGCCGCCCGCGCCCACCCGTGCCGCCCTTAGCGGCACGACTGCCCGCGGGTTGGGCGACTGCCCGCGGGCTGGGCGACTGCCCGCGCCCCTGGGGGCGCGGGGAACTGCGCGATCGGCCACGATGCGCCCGCAGCCGCCACACCACAGGCCATCCCGAGCTATTGGGCGTTCGGCTGCCCCTTGAGGTACCTCTCCGCGAACTCCAGCTCCAGCCGTACCTGCTTGATCCGTTCGTCCACCACCAGTGAGCCGTGTCCCGCGTCGTAGCGGTACACCTCGTGGACCGCGCCCCTCGACTCCAGGCGCTTGACGTAGTTCTCGATCTGGCGGATCGGGCAGCGGGGGTCGTTGACGCCGGCCGAGATGTAGACCGGGGCCTTGACCCGGTCGACGTAGGTGAGGGGGGAGGAGGCCTCGAAGCGGTCGGGGACCTCCTCGGGGGTGCCGCCGAGGAGCGTGCGGTCCATCGCCTTCAGCGCTTCCATCTCGTCGTGGTACGCCGTGACGTAGTCGGCGACGGGGACCGCCGCGATGCCCAGAGCCCACGCGTCGGGCTGGACGCCGAGGCCGAGGAGGGTGAGGTAGCCGCCCCAGGAACCGCCGGTCAGGACGAGGCGGTCGGGGTCCGCGAGGCCGGAGGTGACGGCCCATTCGCGGACGGCGGCGATGTCCTCCAGTTCGATGAGGCCCACGCGGTGCTTCAGGGCGTCCGTCCAGGCACGGCCGTAGCCCGTGGAGCCGCGGTAGTTGACACGGATCACCGCGTAGCCGTGGTCGACCCAGGCCGCCGGGCCCGCCGCGAAGGAGTCGCTGTCGTGCCAGGTCGGGCCGCCGTGGATGTCGAAGACCGTGGGGAGCGGGCCGGTGCTGCCCGCGGGCTTCTGGACGAGTGCGTGGATGCGGCCGCCCGGCCCCTCCACCCACACGTCCTCCACCGGCACCGAGCCGGGCGACTTCATGCCGGGCGGGTCGAGCACGACACCGCCGGAGGTGGAGCGGACCGCCGACGGTTCGGCGGCCGAGGACCACAGGTACTCCACGCTGCCGTCGGGCCGGGCCGTGGCGCCGGACACCGTGCCGGGCGGGGTCGGGATCTCGGTCAGGGCGCGGCTCGCCAGGTCGTAGCGGAACAGCTCGCTGCGGGCCTCGAAGCTGTGCGCGATGAGCAGGCCGGTGCCGTCCGGGTACCACTCGGCGCTGACGTCGCCCGGCAGCTCCAGCGCCAGGTCCGTCTCCTCGCCGGAGGCGACGTCCCACACCAGGGGCTCCCAGCGGCCCCGGCGCTGGTGGCCGATGAGGAGGCGGGTGTCGCCGTCGACGGGGGCGAAGCCGAGGACCTCCAGGCCGAGCTCGCGCGTGCCGCCCTCGGTGTCGTCGAGGTCGGCGACCGGGGTGCCGTCGGTGCGCAGGACGCGCAGGGCGGAGTGCATGGCGTCGCCGTGCTCGGTGTGCTCGATGGCGATGAGCGAGCCGTCGTGGGAGAGGTCGCCGACGCCGGCCGACTCGCGGTGGCGGTAGATCTCCACCGGGTCCTCGCCGGTGCGGACGAGGTGGATCGTCGTGCCGTCCTCGTCGGTGGAGCGGCCGATGACCGCCGTGCGCCCGTCACGGCCGAGGGCGAGGCCAGCCGGGTAGGAGGGGTCCAGGCCCTCGGCGGCGAGTTCGTCCGCGCCGCCCGCGAAGGGCTGGCGGCGCCACACGCCGAACTCGTCACCGTCCTTGTCGTCGAACCACCAGATCCAGGCGCCGTCCGGGGACAGCACGCCGTCCGTCGTGCCGTTCGGCCGGTCCGTCACCTGACGCTGCTCGCCCGTCTTCCGGTCCCACGCGTACAGCTCGTACGTCCCCGTCGCGTTCGACACGAACAGGGAGCGGTCCGGCGCGTCCTCCGCCCAGTCGGGCAGGGACACCCGGGGCGCCCGGAAGCGCTTCTCCCAGTCCGGCATCCGCTCCTGCCGTGCCGCCTGTACCTCTTGCTCCTGCTGGTCCCGCTGATCCCGCGCGTCGGATCCGTTGCTCTCAGTCATGGCCCCATACTGCCCGCCCTCACCGACAATTCGCTGGCGAGGTCCTCAGCCTGTGGATAACCTCCACCGGTCCCCCTTCCGAGCAGGTCAGGAGTCACCTCATGTACTCCCCCACCCCGGCCGACTGGCACGAGGCCAACCGCGCCCACTGGGACGAACGCGTCCCGCTGCACGCCTCGGGCGATTTCTACGACCTCGACGCCTTCCGCGCCGGGCAGGACCCCTTGCGGGACTTCGAGCTCGCCGAGGTCGGCGACGTCTCCGGCCGCTCGCTGCTGCACCTGCAGTGCCATATCGGCCTCGACACCCTGTCCTGGGCTCGGCACGGCGCCGACCGCGTCGTCGGCCTCGACTTCTCCGCTCCCGCTGTCGACCTGGCCCGCGGCCTCGCGCGCGATCTCGGTCTCGGCCAGGACCGGGCCGCGTTCGTCGCGGCGGACGTGTACGACGCGGCCACGGCGGTCCCGGACACCTCGTACGACATCGTCTACACCGGCGTCGGCGCGCTGTGCTGGCTGCCCGACATCGAGCGCTGGGCCGAGACGGTGGCCTCGCTGGTGGCGCCCGGCGGGTTCCTGTACCTGTCCGAGTTCCACCCGCTCACCGACGTCCTCGACGACGAGACCGGCTCGCGGATCACGTACGACTACTTCGCCCGTGACGCCTGGATCGAGGAGAGTCCGGGTTCCTACGCGGCCGAGGGCGCCGAGTTCGTCCACAACCGGCGCGTGGAGTGGCAGCATCCGGTCGGCGAGGTCCTCTCGGCGCTGGCGGCGGCCGGGCTGCGCATCGAGTTCCTGCACGAGCACGACGTGTCGCTGTTCCGGCGGTTCGGGTGCTTCGAGCGGCGGGACGGCTACTTCCGCTATCCGGCGGACCGGCCGCGGATCCCGCTGATGTACTCCGTCCGGGCCCGCAAGGACTGACCGGACGACGGCCGGGAGCGGCGTTCGCGCAGGTCAGAGCCGATTGTCAGTGGTGGTGTGCACACTTTTCGACATGACCGATCTGCGCGAAACCGTCGAGAAGTTCTGGGCCGCGGCCGAGGCGCGGGACTGGGCCGCGTTCGCCGGCACCCTGGCCGAGGACGTCGTCTACACGTTGCCGCAAACCCGCGAGCGCGTCAGCGGGCGGGAGCGGTACGTCCGGTTCAACCGCGAGTATCCGGGCGACTGGCATCTGCGTGTCGAGCGCGTCGTCGCCGAGCCGGGCCAGGTCGCCACCTGGATCCACTTCACGGTGGGGCTGGAGGAGATGTACGGCATCTCCTTCTTCACCGGGGACGGGGAGGGCCGGATATCCACCGTCATCGACTTCTGGACCGAGCCGTACGAGCCCCCCGCGGGCCGGGAGCACCTGGTGGAGCGGTATTGAGCCGTACCGACCCCGCAGGCCGGACCCGCACGGGTGCCCCGTACCGTAAGGGTGTGTACCGGTTTCTGCTGACGCCCCGATGGTGGGGGATCAACGTCTTCGTGCTGTTGTCCATCCCCTTCTGCATCTTCATGGGGTCCTGGCAGCTGGGCCGGTTCGAGGACCGGGTGCAGGACCACCGCACGGCGACCGAGCAGGTCTCCGAGGCGCGGCACGAGGCGCCCCGGCCGCTCGGCGAGATGCTGCCGGTGACCAAGGCGACGTCCGGCAAGCTGGTCACCGCGACCGGCCGCTACGGCAAGCAGCTGCTGGTGCCCGGCCGGGAGCTCGACGGCAAGCAGGGCTTCTACGTCCTGACGCTGCTGCGGACCGACTCGGGTGAGGCGCTGCCGGTGGTGCGGGGCTGGCTGCCCGGGACCGCCGACGCGGGGAAGGCGCCCGCCGCGCCCGCCGGTGAGGTCACGGTCACCGGGGCGCTTCAGGCGTCCGAGACGCCGGGTGACAACGGCGTCAGCGCGCAGGGCGGTCTGCCGTCCGGGCAGACCGGGGCGATCAGTGCGGCGTCTCTGGTGAACCTGGTGCCGTACGACGTGTACGACGCGTGGGTCACGCTGGCGAAGGGTGACTCGGGGATGAAGGCGGTGCCGGCGAGTGCGCCGCCGGACACGGGGCTGGATCTGAAGGCGTTCCAGAACCTCGGTTACACCGCCGAGTGGTTCGCCTTCGTGGGGTTTGTGATCTTCATGTGGTTCCGGTTGCTGCGGCGGGAGATCGAGTTCGCGCGGGATGCGGAGCTGGGGTTGGTGGCGGAAGCGGAGCCTGTCGCTGCTGACGCCGGTGCCAAGTGAGGCGGCGTCGCTGCTGAGGGCGGTGGGTCCGCAGCCCGGCGGTGCGGGGTGCCGCTGCGCCCACCCGTGCCGCCCTTAGCGGCACGATGCCCGCAGCTAAGGCAGCCAGAGCAGCTATGCGGCTACGACGCCGCCAGTACGCCCGTCCAGTACACCGTGCCCGCGCACGCGTTGGTCACCGTCACCGAGGTCCCGCCCGAGCCGGTTGCCGGGGTGTACGTCACCGCCACGCTGCCGTCGGGCGTGCCGTCCTCCGTGGCCAGCTGCGGGGCCGTGCCCGTGTCGCCGGTGGAGGTGCCGCCCGTGGTGCCGCTGTCCGGCGTCGGCGTGGGGTCGGGAGTGGGGTCGGGGTCCGGGTCGCCGCCGGGGGTGGGGCAGGTCTCCGTGGGGACCCACGCGAACTTCACGTCGTAGGCGGCGCCCGGCGCGAGCTCCAGCTGGGCGGCCTCCAGGGACGGGTCGGGCAGCCCGGCCGCCGCGTCCCCGGCCGTGTGCCGGGCCGCACCGATCTTGGTGGAGTCGGCCGAACCCTGCGCCAGCGCGCTCACGCCGCCGGGGCCGGTGACCGTACAGCTCGCCGCCGAGACGTTGGTGACGCGGAAGGATCCGTAGACCGCGCCGGTGGAGTCGGGGGCGAGGCTGCTGCCGGAAGCGGGGCCGAGCTGGGCGGCCGTGCACGCCGGGATGCCGGCGGCGGTGGTGGCGGACGGGCCGGCACCCTGGGACGCGCCGGTCGAGGCGCCGCCGGTGGCCTTGCCCTCCTTCTCCTTCTCCTTCTTGTCGCCCTTGCCCTTGCCCTCGGTCTTGCCGGGGGACCTGCCCGCGGTGCTCTCGCCGCCGTCCGGGTCCTTGCCCTGGCCTACGCCGCCCTGGGTCTCGGAGGCGTGGCCGGCGACCGACGGGTTGGCCTCGGAGCCGGTGGAGTTGGAGACGTGCACCAGGGCGGGCACGGCCGTGCCGATGAACAGCGCGGCGGCGGCCATGCCGACGACGGCCTGCCGCTTGCGGGCCCGGCGCTGGGGCACCGCCTTGCGCAGATAGTCCAGGGTGCCGTCGCGCGGCTCCACCTCCTGCACCACTTGGTGCAGCATCGTGCGCAGATCCAGCTCGTCCGAGTCGAACCCCTCGGGGCTCTGTTCGTCCAGGCCGTGGTTCACAGTTCCGTTCCCAGCGTGCGATTGCTTCGGATCTTGCCCGTGCAGCCTTGTCGGCTCGTGCCACTCGAAAGGTTCGTGCCGGTCGCGCCCGTCGCGGGGCGCGCCGTTGCCGCCGCTCATGCCGGCGCCTCCATGGCCACCCGGAGCGCCGCGATGCCGCGCGAACCGTAGGCCTTGACCGAGCCCAGGGATATGCCGAGGGTCTCGGCGACCTGGGCCTCGGTCATGTCCGCGAAGTAGCGCAGCACCAGCACCTCGCGCTGGCGGCGCTGGAGGCCCTTCATCGCCTTGATGAGGGAGTCGCGCTCCAGCTGGTCGTAGGCGCCTTCCTCGGCGCTCGCCATGTCGGGCATGGGCTTCGACAGCAGCTTGAGGCCGAGGATGCGGCGGCGCAGCGCCGAGCGCGACAGGTTGACGACCGTCTGACGCAGGTACGCCAGGGTCTTCTCGGGGTCGCGGACGCGCTTGCGGGCCGAGTGGACACGGATGAAGGCCTCCTGGACGACGTCCTCACAGGAGGCCGTGTCGTCGAGGAGGAGGGCGGCGAGACCGAGCAGCGAGCGGTAGTGCGCCCGGTAGGTCTCGGTGAGGTGGTCGACGGTGGTCCCGGCCGCGACACCGTCCTCGGCGCCGTCACGCTGGTTCGGGATGCGGGCCGGCCGCGCTGCGGGCACGGGCGCGATCACCGGCATGCCACCGGCAGTACCGGGCATGCGGGGTCGTAGAGCCGCCGGACGGGGCGGTCTGATGACCGCGCCGCGTGCCGCGCTGAAGTCGAGTACCTCTGCCACGTCTGTTGGACACGCTCCCCCCCGTGAGGGTTGTACGTGCCGGGCATCACTTTCACGCCGACCTCGGCCGTCGACGGTCTACCCGCGTCAGGCAGCACAACCGGTGGTGCATCAAATGCCCTCATGCGTCCCGCTCTTCCCCTATGTCCATATGTGAACGGGCGTCCCCACGCCCGGTTCCAGGCGTCCCCACGCCTGAATGCACGTCCCGCGGCCCGGAAGGGCGACCGCAAAGACGCTCCCCGCCCTCCGCGCGGTTGCGGAGGGCGGGGAGGTAAATCCTCGGACGCCGATGGGCTCCCGGACAAGTGGTCCGGACCATCGATCGGCTCACATGTCGTACACAGATCCTACAAACCGCCTATGACAGGCGGCGGGGGATTCGGCGCGGCGAAACTTCCCGAAAACCCACGAGGGCTTCGGCAGGTCACGAGAGCTCGGCGGCCACCAGTTCGGCGATCTGCGCGGTGTTCAGCGCGGAGCCCTTGCGCAGGTTGTCCCCGCAGACGAACAGTTCGAGCGCCGTCGGGTCGTCCAGCGCCCGCCGCACCCGCCCGACCCACGTCGGGTCGGTGCCGACCACGTCGGCGGGGGTCGGGAACTCGCCCGCGGCCGGGTTGTCGAACAGCACGACACCGGGCGCCGTGGCGAGGATCTCGCGCGCCTTGTCGACGGTGACCTCGCCCTCGAAGCGGGCGTGCACGGTCAGCGAGTGCGTGGTGATCACCGGTACGCGCACGCAGGTGACGGCCACGGGCAGGGCGGGCAGCCCGAGGATCTTGCGGGACTCGTCGCGGACCTTCAGCTCCTCCGACGACCAGCCGTCCTCGCGCGGCGACCCGGCCCACGGCACGACGTTCAGCGCGACCGGCTCCGGGAACGGCCCGGTGCCGTCCCCCACGGCCCGCCGTACGTCACCGGGGCTGGTCCCCAGTTCCGTGCCGGCGACCAGGGACAGCTGCTGCCGCAGCGTCGCCACGCCCGCGCGGCCGGCGCCGCTGACCGCCTGGTACGAGGAGACCACCAGCTCTCGCAGCCCGAACTCGGCGTGCAGCGCGCCCAGGGCCACGATCATGGAGAGCGTCGTGCAGCTGGGGTTGGCGATGATGCCGCGCGGGCGCATCCGCACGGCGTGCGGATTGACCTCGGGCACCACGAGGGGCACCTCCGGGTCCATCCGGAACGTGCCCGAGTTGTCGACGACCACCGCGCCCTTGGCGGCGGCCAGGGGCGCCCACCGCTCGGCGACCTCGTCGGGGACGTCGAACATGGCGACGTCGACCCCGTCGAAGGCCTCCTCGGTGAGCGCCACGACCTCGGTCTCCTCGCCGCGCACGGCCAGCTTGCGGCCGGCCGAGCGCGGGGAGGCGATCAGTCGGATCTCGCCCCAGACGTCCGCCCGCTGGGACAGGATCTGGAGCATGACCGTGCCGACGGCCCCGGTCGCTCCCACGACGGCGAGCGTCGGCCGCCCGGAGCGGCCGGGCCGGTCGGCCCGTCGGAGACCGGTCATCAGCGGCCGGTGCCTCCGTAGACGACGGCCTCGTCGCTGTCGGAGTCGAGCCCGAACGCGGTGTGCACGGCACGGACGGCCTCGGGCACGTCGTCGGCGCGCGTGACGACCGAGATGCGGATCTCGGAGGTCGAGATCAGCTCGATGTTCACACCGGCGTCGGACAGTGCCTTGAAGAAGTCGGCCGTGACACCCGGGTTGGTCTTCATCCCGGCGCCGACGAGGGAGATCTTGCCGATCTGGTCGTCGTAGCGCAGGGAGTCGAAGCCGATGCCGCCCTTGTTCTTCTCCAGGGCGTCGATGGCCTTGCGGCCCTCGGCCTTGGGGAGCGTGAAGGAGATGTCCGTCAGGCCCGTGGAGGCGGCGGACACGTTCTGCACGATCATGTCGATGTTGATCTCGGCGTCCGAGATCGTCCGGAAGATCGCGGCCGCCTCGCCCGGCTTGTCCGGCACGCCGACGACCGTGACCTTGGCCTCGGAGGTGTCGTGCGCGACACCGGAGATGATGGCCTGCTCCACCTGCTTGTCCCCTTGCTGAATCGGCTCACTGCTGACCCACGTGCCCTGAAGTCCGCTGAAGCTGGACCGGACGTGGATCGGGATGTCGTACCGGCGGGCGTACTCCACGCAGCGGTGGAGCAGCACCTTCGACCCGGATGCCGCCAGCTCGAGCATGTCCTCGAGGGAGATCCAGTCGATCTTCCGGGCCTTCTTCACCACGCGCGGGTCGGCGGTGAACACGCCGTCGACGTCGGTGTAGATCTCGCACACGTCGGCGTCGAGGGCGGCGGCGAGGGCCACCGCGGTGGTGTCGGAGCCGCCGCGGCCGAGCGTGGTGATGTCCTTGGTGTCCTGGCTGACGCCCTGGAAACCCGCCACGATCGCGATGTTGCCCTCGTCCACCGAGGTCTTGATCCGGCCCGGCGTGACGTCGATGATCCGGGCTTTGTTGTGGACCGAGTCGGTGATGACACCTGCCTGGCTGCCGGTGAACGACTGGGCCTCGTGGCCCAGCTTTTTGATCGCCATGGCCAGCAGTGCCATGGAGATCCGCTCTCCGGCGGTCAGCAGCATGTCGAGCTCGCGCCCGGCAGGCATCGGGGAAACCTGCTCGGCGAGATCGATCAGCTCGTCCGTCGTGTCGCCCATCGCGGAAACGACGGCAACCACCTGGTTGCCGTTCTGCTTCGCTTCCACGATCCGCTTGGCGACGCGCTTGATGCCCTCGGCATCGGCTACGGAGGAGCCTCCGTACTTCTGCACGACAAGGCCCACGTGCGCTCCTCGCTCAATCCGTCTCTATCCGCTCATACGCATTCGTACTGCGGTCGGCTCAGTCTAACGAGCGTCCGAAAAACCCCTCCGCGATATCGCATGGTGAGACTTCCGGGGGTACTCGTTCAGATCTGCTCATGCCCACCTGGGCACAGGCCACGCGAGAAAGTGCCCGGCGTCACAATCGCACACGGGTCGCCCACTATGCCTCAAGTTTCAAGCACTAGGGTTCGCCTGTGCGCGTACTCCTGGTGGAAGACGATGAACCGGTCGCCGAGTCCCTCAGACGCGGCCTGAAGCGCTACGGCTTCGAGGTGGAGTGGGTCACCACGGGCCGGGCGGCGCTGGACCACACGAACCCCTACGACGTCGTCCTGCTGGACCTCGGCCTGCCCGACACCGACGGCCTGGACGTCTGCAAGGCACTGCGCGCACGCGGCGACGTCCCGATCATCGTGATCAGCGCCCGCAGTGACGAGACGGACCGGGTGGTGGGCCTGGAGATCGGCGCGGACGACTACGTCTCCAAGCCGTTCGGCGTCCGCGAGGTCATCGCCCGCATCCGGGCGGTCATGCGCCGCGCCCAGCCCCGCGGCACCGACACCGGGGCGCCCGCGAACGGCCCCGACCGCTACGGCCCCCGCCTGACCGTCGACCGCAAGGCGGCCCGGGTGCGGCTCGGCGGCGAGGAGGTGGCCCTCGCGCCCAAGGAGTACGACCTGCTGGCCTTCCTCACCGAGGAGCCCGGGGCGCTGATGTCGCGCGAGCAGATCATGGAAGCGGTCTGGGACGCGAACTGGTTCGGGCCGACGAAGACGCTGGACGTGCACGTGGCGGCGCTGCGGCGGAAGCTGGCGGGCGCGATCACGATCGAGGCGGTGCGCGGGGTCGGCTTCCGGCTGGAGATCGTCGAAGACGCCGGCGGCGAGCCGGGCAGCGGAACGGACAGCGGCGGCGAGCCGGGCACCGCAACGGGCAGCGGCACCTCATGATCCGCCAGCTCGTCCGCAGCTACATCTTCCTCGTCGCGATCGCCATCGCCCTGTTCACGGTGCCGGTGGCCTTCTCGCTCACGTCCCAGCTGCGGGGCGACACCGCGGACTCCGTGCTGCGCGAGGCCAAGACCATGGCGCTGCTGCTGGCCAACGGCGACTCCACCTCGTGCGAGGCACTCCAGAAGATGGCCGAGGCCTACGCCGCCCAGACGCCCGGCGACGTGCAGGTGACCGGAGCTCCGGGCTGCGCGCCGGGCCTGCTCCGCCCCGCGGAGGACGCGGCCCTGACCACGGCCCTCGACCGGAACCGTCCGACGACCGACTGGGGCTCCTCCTTCATCTGGGGTCCCGACCTGGTGATCACGGTCCCCGCCGAGAAGGCCGGTGAGGACCGGGTCGCCGGTGCCGTCCGCATCGTCTACTCGACGAACGAGATGACCGACCGCCTGTGGACGATCTGGGGCTTCCGGGCGATCCTCGCGGTGCTGGTCCTGGTGGTGGCCGCCCTGCTCGGCGTGGGGGTGGCGCGCCGCCTGACCCGCCCGCTGCGCCAGCTCAACGACATGGCGAGCAAGTTCAGCGACGGCGACCTGACCGCCCGCTCCCCCGTGACGGGCCCGCCGGAGACCCAGACGCTGGCACGCACCCTCAACCAGGGCGCGGAACGCCTGGACACCCTGATCGCGGCCCAGCGCATCTTCGTGGCGGACGCCTCGCACCAGCTGCGCACCCCGCTCACGGCCCTGCGGCTGTCCCTGGACAACATCGCGGACGGTGTGGACGACGAGTTCGTCCGGGAGGACGTGGAGCAGGCCACCGCCGAGGTCGTACGCATGAACCGGCTGGTCAACGGCCTGCTGGTGCTGGCCCGGGCCGAGGCGAAGGTGACGGCGGCCGAGCCGCTCCCGCTGCTGGACATCCTGCGGGAGCGGCTCGCCGTGTGGAGGCCGGCCGCCGACGAACGCGGAGTCACCGTCGCGCTCGGGGGGAGTGCCGACGGCCGGCCGTCTGTGCTGTCCAGCCCCGGCCATCTGGACCAGATGCTGGACAACGTGCTCTCCAACGCCCTGGAGGTCTCTCCGGACGGCGGGACGATCACCGTGCGGGTGGACCCCCGGGGCGATGTGGTGGGGGTGTCGGTCCTGGACGAGGGGCCCGGCATGTCGGACGCCGAGAAGTCCCGCGCCTTCGACCGCTTCTGGCGGGGCCAGGGCCTGACCGGCAAGGGCGGCTCCGGTCTCGGTCTCGCCGTCGTCAAGCAACTGGCGACGGACGACGGCGGGACCGTGGCCCTGACGGACGCTCCCGGAGGCGGCCTGTGCGTGACGATCACCCTGCGGGCGGTCAGCTCTCGGGCATCTTCGAGGAGTGGTGGTTGACGATCAGCCACTTGCCGTCGGCCTGCTTCTCGTAGGCGTACGTGTAGCGGGCCTTGACGGTGTTCTTCGCACCCGTCTCGTGGTCGGTGAGCGCGAACTCGTACACACCGGTGTCGATGACGGTGTCCCGGTCGAGGACGTTGACGACCGACTCGACCTTCGTGCCGACCGGCTTGTTCTGGAGGAAGTGCTCGAAGTAGTCGACGATCTCGGCTCTGTCCGTACGGACGTTGTTGGAGACGGTCGGCAGCAGGACCGCGTCCTTGGCGTACAGGTCGGCGACCTTCTGCGCATCGCCGGTCTGCAGCGCCGCGTTCCACTGGTCGAAGAGCCCGAGCACCTGGGCCTTGGTGGCCGTCTTGGCGGACGTCTTCCCGGAGGCGCCGCGCGAGTCGGCTCCGGCGACACCGGCACCGACGGCGAAGGTGCCGGCGGCGAGGGCGACGACGGCGGTGGTGACGGCGACGCGCTTGCGTATGGACGGGGCTGCGAGGCGACGGGTCATCTGCGTCTCCGGTGAGTTCGAGGGGAGTTGGTGAAGTGACTCCAGACTCGCGTGTCACCGGTTAGGGGGCGTGCAGGTGGCGTACAGGGGAGGTCCAGCATGTGGCCAAGAAACTCAGGGTGCGCTCTCCGTCGCGTCCAGCAGGGGGGCGAACTGCTCGCGGAGCCGCCGCACATGGGGGGCGTCACCGAGCACGCGTTCCCAGTCGGCGAGCAGAGGGATGAGCACCTGGTGGGCGTGTGCGGGGTCGTCCGCCACCCTCCAGAGGAACAGGACGAACGAGGTGCGGGCGGTCAGGGCGTATCTGTCCGTCGCCCCGCGTCTGCGGACCTGGCTCTCCACGTACTCCTCGTACATGGCCTTGGCCCCCGCTGTGTCACCCGCCAGCCGCCTGGTCCACGCCAGATGGAGCCGGAGCTGAATGCAAACGCCGCTGTCCCGGCCCGTGGCGGCCACGGCCCTGGGGAGCAGCTCCTCGATGGCCTCGCGGGCCACAGCCGCGTGCCGATCGGGATCCTTCAAGGCCGCGGCCGCCAGCGCTGAGGCCTGGGCCGACCAGGCATGCAGAGCCGCGTAGGCGTCGCGGCCCAGCACGCGCTCGGCCTTCCTGGCGTTCCTCTCCGCCAGCGCCAGCCCGTCCTGCAGACGCCCTGCCTTCGTCAGCACCCGCGCCAGCTCCGTTCTCGCATCGAACGTCCGTGCGTCGCGGCGTCCGAACACCCGCGTGTGGTCGGTCACGTTCTGTTCGAGCAACCCGATCTCGCGCTCCCTGTCACCGGCGACCCCGTACGACTGGGCCAGATCCCTGCGCACACGAAGTGTGACCTCGTGACGAGGCCCGTACACGCGCCGTGCCGCCGCCAGGGCTCTCTCGTGCAGCGCGATGGCGCGGGTGACCTCAAGATGGGTGTAGCTGAGCCCGCTCGCCTCGAACAGCCAGACCTCACTCTCTCCGTCGTCCTCCGGGGCCACGTGCGAGGCCAGCGCGTCGACATGGGTGAGCCACCGCAGCTCGGCTGCCAAGTCACGCATCCCCGAATCGAGCAGCAGCAGTCCGGCCGCTGCGTGGGCGGATTCCGCTCCCTCCGCCCGCGCCACCGCCTGCACCAGCCGGTGCACGGAGATCGTGTCCCCATGGTGCAGCGAGATCATGCTGTACGCCGCCAGTCGCCGGACGGCGTCCGTAACCTCGACCGGGCTGCCCAACGGCTCCAGATACGCCCGCGGAATCCCTTCCGGCGCCCACCAGGCGATGATCCGCAGGATCGCTCCCGCGAGCGGCGTGTCCGAGAGCCGGTCGAGTGTCACACGCCAGACCCGGGCCACCGTGCGCTCCCCGTCGGCCCCCTCCGCCGACTGTGCGAACACCTCCTCGGGGTACTGGGCCAGCAGCTCCCGGTAACGCCCGGGTGCGATCCCGGCCTCGGCGCAGTAGGCCGCCGCCTGTTCCACGGCCAGGGGCAGACAGCCGAGGTCCCGGCACAGCGCGGTGACGTCGTCGTCCGGGCCGTGTCCGCTGATGCTGCCGAACAGCTCGACAGCTTCGTCCAGTTGGAGCACGTCCAGCGACAGCGGCTCCGCGATGCCGTGCCACCCGGCCGCCCGCCGCGTGGTGATGAGGAAACGGCCGCCCGCCGCCCTGGCCAGCAGCGGCTTGATGTCGAGCGGGGACGAGACGTTGTCCAGCACGACCAGCCAGCCCTCGTGCGCCGCGAGCCACTGCACGGCCCGCTCCCGCAGCGCGTCCCGGGACTGTACGTCCCGCAGGGCGGGTTGGAGGGCGACGGCGAGATCGGCGAGCCCGGCGTCGAGGTCGGCGGGGGTCTCGGCGTTGATCCACCACACCGGGTTGAAGACGTCCGTACGCCCCGCCGCCCAGCGCGCGGCGAGCGTCGACTTGCCGATGCCGCCCAGCCCGTGAACGGCCTGGACGACCACGCCGCCGGTCGATCGCAACGCCTGGTCGAGCAGGGCGAGTTCCCGGGCCCGCCCGACGAACAGGGCCGCCGCGTCGGGCAGGTTGGCCAGCCCCGGCGGCGCGACGTCGGGCAGGACGAAGGCCTCCGGTGGCAGGGCGAACGACTTCTCCGTGTACATCCCGACCGCGCCGTCCCCGGAGAGCGCCTGGCGGATGCCGTGCCCGGCGGCGATGGCGCGGTCCCCGGAGGCCTCCGCCGAGGTGCTCATGTGTCTCCCGTGGAGGCGGAGTCGATGTCACCACCCGCGGCGATGGAACGCTCGCCGGAGGCGGTGACGTTCCGTGACTGCGGCAGCGTGGCAGAAGGCGGGGGCGCGGGCGGGGCCGAGGGGTTCGCCGGCGGGGCGGGCGCGGGGGTCCCCGGGCCGTCGCCGGTCGACACCGTACCGATGCTCCCGCCGGCGGCGACGGACCTCGTACCGCTCGCGTTCACCGTCGTACCAGGAGTACTGGGCGTACCGGGGGCACCGCCAGGGGTACCAGGGGTACCAGCACCACCACCCGACGTACCGGATGTACCCGCCGAGCCCTGGAACCCGGCGTACACAGCGAGCGCCAGGCCGATCAGCGCGGCGACGCCGCCTGCCACGCTGGCCCAGGGATCCGCCGCCTCGACGTCCAGGACGGCGCCGACGACGAGCCCCAGGGCCCCGGCGGCGCACAGCCCGATACCCGTCCACATCAATGCCTTCGACTGACCGGTCATACGGCCATCATCGCGCTCGGGGCCGGGCTGTGGTGCGAAAAGCCGTTGAGGCGGGGGCGGTTACTTGGCCGGGCGCAGGCCCAGCGGGCCCGCGATCTCCTCCGCCATCACCCGGCCCGCCTCGATCTCCAGGGTGTCGTCGCCCATGTCCTGGTCCGTGTCGAGGCCGTCGAGTTCGGCCAGGGGCTGGTCGAGGCGGACGTGGGCGAGGACCGACTGGAGGGCGCGCAGGGTCGCGGAGGCGGTGGAACCCCAGTTGGAGAAGTAGGAGAACTGCCACCACCACAGGGCCTCCGTGGTGCGGCCGGCCCGGTAGTGGACCATGCCGTGGCGCAGGTCGGTGATGACGTCGGTGAGGTCGTCGGAGATACGGGCCGGGACCGGAGCCTTGCGGGGCTCGTAGGGGTCGAAGACCTCCGAGTAGACGTCGACGGGGTCGAGGAGGCGGGCCAGGTTCTCGCGGAGTTCGTCGACGTCCGGCTCGGGGCCCGGGTCGGGCTCGTAGCGCTCGTCGGGCACGATGTCCTCGTGCGCGCCGAGACGGCCGCCGGCCAGGAGGAGCTGGGAGACCTCCAGGAGCAGGAAGGGCACGGCCGATTCCGGCTCGTCGCCCTTCGCGATCTCCGTGACGGCGACCAGGAAGCTCTCGACCTGGTCCGCGATCTGGACGGCGAAGTCGTCCGGGTTCTGGTCGGTC
The DNA here is from genome assembly GCF_055562795.1 of Streptomyces sp. NPDC016851. Taxonomy (NCBI): domain Bacteria; kingdom Bacillati; phylum Actinomycetota; class Actinomycetes; order Kitasatosporales; family Streptomycetaceae; genus Streptomyces; species Streptomyces sp. NPDC016851. The sequence goes on along the minus strand of NZ_JBVHEP010000001.1, from coordinate 424,608 downwards.
GCGTGCAGCGTGGCGTCAGACATCTAGGAGTCGTCTCCCCTCGAAGGCGCGACCGAGGGTCACCTCGTCCGCGTATTCCAGGTCGCCACCCACCGGGAGGCCGCTGGCCAGGCGGGTGACCTTCAGGCCCATGGGCTTGATCATGCGGGCGAGGTACGTGGCGGTCGCCTCGCCTTCGAGATTCGGGTCCGTGGCGAGAATGAGCTCCGTGACCGTGCCGTCGGCCAGGCGGGCCAGGAGTTCCCTGATCCGCAGGTCGTCCGGCCCGACCCCGTCGATCGGGCTGATCGCGCCGCCCAGGACGTGGTACCGGCCCCGGAACTCACGCGTGCGCTCGATCGCCACGACGTCCTTCGGCTCCTCGACGACGCAGATGACGGCGGGGTCGCGGCGGGTGTCGCGGCAGATGTTGCACAGCTCCTCCTGCGCGACGTTGCCGCAGGTCGCACAGAAGCGGACCTTCGCCTTGACCTCCATGAGGGCCTGGGCGAGCCGCCGCACGTCCGTGGGCTCCGCCTGCAGGATGTGGAAGGCGATCCGCTGGGCGCTCTTGGGACCGACGCCGGGCAGCCGCCCCAGCTCGTCGATCAGGTCCTGGACCACGCCTTCGTACAACGGACTGCCTTTCCTGGCTCATCGAGGTCGTTCGCGCCGTACGGCCTTCCCGTACGTACCGTAGTTGTCAGCCGCCCGTCCGAGGAAGGCGGCGGGCGTCTCAGAACGGCAGTCCGGGGATGCCGCCGCCGCCCAGACCCTGCGCGAGCGGGCCCAGCTTCTGCTGCTGGAGCGCCTGCGCGTTCTCGTTGGCCGCCTGTACCGCCGCCACGACCAGGTCGGCAAGGGTCTCGGCCGTCTCTTCGGCAGAGGCAGCCTCCGGGTCCACCGCCTTCGGGTCGATCTTCAGATTGCGCAGCTCGCCGGCGCCGGTGACGGTCGCGATCACGAGGCCACCGCCCGCCTGGCCGTCGACCTCCGTCTGCGCCAGTTCCTCCTGCGCCTGTGCCAGGTCCTGTTGCATCTTCTGGGCCTGCTGGAGCAGCTGCTGCATATTGGGCTGGCCACCACCGGGGATCACGATCAGCTCCTTGCTCGGTACGGGTTTTCCCGTTCGGCACGAGCCTACGTGGTCGGGCCTGCCGTCGCCCCAGCACTCTTTCGAGTGAGTTCCCCTCGCGCCCTATAACTGATCAAGGAATACTTCCGGGCGGAAAAGCGGCGAAAGCTACATCTTCGCCACCCGTTGGGGGGTAGGAAGGGTCCGGCGCGTGTGCGTCGTGTGTGTCACTTGTCACGCAGCGTGGTCAGTAGGGAGTGCCGGGTGGGTCAGCCGGAGATGCAGCCCGAGAGGCCGCCTCAGGACGGACGGGGCGAGGGGGCGGCCCGGCTGCGGCCGGGCGATCTGACCGGGCGGGCCTTCCCGCTCGGGGACTGGGGGGAGCCGGCCGTCCGGCTCGACGAGCTGTACCGGTGGGTGGAGCACGGCGCGCTGCGGACGGCGGCCTGGTATCTGGAGGACCGGGTGTGGAAGCGGCGGTGCGCGCGGGTACTGCGCTGCGGGGCCGCGACGGGGGCGGTCACCGGCGTCGCGCTGCCCCTGCTGGATCTGACCGGGGTCGCGGCCGGGATCGCGCCCTGGGGGTGCCTGGCACTGCTGCTGGGCGTGGCCTGTGTGGCCGTCGACCGGTACTTCGGGGTGACGTCGGGCTGGATGCGGGACGTGGCCACCGCGCAGGCCGTGCAGCGGCGGTTGCAGGCGCTTCAGTTCGACTGGGCCGCGGAGTGCGTACGGGAGGTCCTGGGCCCCGCGGAGGGGACGGCGAGTGAGGCGGCCGAGCGGTGTCTCGGGGTGCTGCGGAGATTCTCCGAGGACGTGAGCGAGCTGGTGCGGGGGGAGACGGCGGAGTGGGTGGGCGAATTCCGGAGCGGCGGTGCGCCTGTGGGGCTGCAGGCGGTGGCGTTCTCGGCGGGTGGTCGCGGAGCTGACGCGGCGGGTCTCCATGGACGGTTCTCCGTGCCGCCGGGGGGTGGTGCGCGGCCGAACATGCCCCGGCAGCGGCCACCGGAGCCCAGATGACCGGTGGATCGGGGGTCAGTCCTGCGCGCACAAGGTCAGGCCCTCGGGTGTCCAGCACGGCAGGTGGCCGTGTGTGCGGATGACGTCCTGGCCGTTGCCGCGGGCGAGGTAGGTGAGGAAGCTCGACGCCAGGGAGTCGGCCGGGGGGCGGCCGTAGGTGTAGGCGTACTCGATCTCGCGGTAGGGGTAGTCGCTCGTGCCGTGCTCGAGGGCGTCGGCGGAGGCCGGGTCGCCGTCCAGGCGCAGGGCGTGCAGGCCCTTGGCGCGGGCGGCCAGGTTGAGTTCGCTGTAGCCGATGGCGCCCGGGAGATCGGCGACCGTGGTCAGCACCTGGTCCGTCGAGTCGAGTTCGCAGCGGATGACGGCCGCAGTCGGGTCGTCCTTGTGGACGCAGTCGACGGAGGAGTTGGCGATCTCGCCCCGTCCCAGTACCCGGCGCTGGAACACCTGTCTCGTCCCGGAGTTGGCGTCCCGGCTGACCAGGTGGACGGGCAGGTCCGGGCCGCCGAGCTGCCGCCAGTTGCGGATCTCGCCCCGGTAGAGGCGCCGTACGTCGTCCGTGGACAGGTTCGTCAGGCGTACGTCGTCGTTGACCACGAGCGCGAAGACCGACACCGCCACCCGGTTCTCGCGCAGTTCGGGCAGGCCGGCCGGCTTGGGGCCGTCCGACAGGGCGACCACCGGCGGTGAGCCCTGCCCGTCCCGGGCCGCCTGCGCGCCGGCCGCCTCGAGTTCCCGTATCCCGGCCGTCGAGCCGTGCGGGTCCACGTCGATGAGGGGATCGCCGCCGCAGTCCCGCTCGTACTTCGCGGCCACCTCGCGCAGGACGGGCGCGAACGCGGTCGAGCCGGTGAGGGTGAGCCTGCCGCTCGCGCAGCCGATCGGCGGCGGGGTGTCGTCCTGGGCCACGACGATCGCGGCCAGCGTGACCACGCACAGCGTGAGCATGATGGTGATCAGCCGGGCGGCCCGGCTGAACAGCGGCGGCTTGTCGTCCGGGGCGGCCGCGCGATTGGGGCGCACCTCGCCCTCCCGCAGGCCCCCGGTCAGCCGCACCTCCCGGCCCACGTCGCCGCCGGACAGCAGCACGAGAAGCTTGAAGTAGTCACCGCGGTTGAGCGGGACGCGCGGGATGCGCAGCGTGTTGTCCTCGTAGCCGAAGCCCCGGGCCGCGGTGAAGTGGTCCATGAGGTGGTCGGTGTCGGAGGGCTGAGTGACCGAGACCCCGCGGATGGTGCGGTCGGTGAACACCGCGGTGAGGCCGTGGACTTCGGGGCCGGTGTAGTCGTCGCGGTCGATGGCCAGTGAGCCGTCGTTCTCGATGCGCAGCAGAACCAGCGTCGCGTCGGTCATGTCGGGCGCCTCGTCGAACAGCCCCAGCCGGCGGTTGGCGCGGCCCGAGCGCACGTCGTCGCCGATGGGGTTGTCCATCTGCACGCGGTAACCGATGCGTTTGCGGCGCGGCACCCGGCGCTCGTACCAGACCATCACGCCCGAGGCGATGACGCCGAGGACGGCCGTCGCCACGGCCACGAGATTCTCCGCGCTCAGCCACTCCATCGTCGGTGCCCCCGCCGCCGGACGAATGCGATCGTCCGGTCACCGTACGGCTGTACGAGCGGGTATCCGTGATTCGTCGGCTCGAATTCGCCGGAGGTTCAACGACGTCCCGTCCGCGAGGAGTTGGTCACTGCCTCGTGTACGTCAGCCGCTCCCCGCTGCTCGTGTTGACGCGCTGGAGCGTGCCGTCCGACAGAACGGTGATCTCGGTGGCGGCGCCCGGGGTGCAGGCGGTGCGCGGCTGCCCGACGGTCACGGTGGACGGGCCGATCTTCAGGGTGCCGTCGGCGCCGGGTTCCGCGGTCAATCGCCCCTCGAACACGCAGTGGTAGCTGCCGCCGCCCTTGGTCGGGCCGTCGGCCACGAGGGACAGAACCGTGTCACCCGGTTCGCCCTGCTGGATGGTGAGCGAACGGCTGTGCTCGCCGTCGGCGTTGTCGATGGTCGTGGTCCAGGTGCCCAGATACGCCGTCGGGATCGAGCCGTCCGCCGGAGAGGCGGGAGAGGCGGAGGTGTCCGGCTGCGAGGTCGTCGGGGACGGGCCCGGCGTGGTCGGGGGCGCGCCGGTGCTCTGCGTGGGGGTGGGGTCGCCGCCCGCCTGGTCACCGTCGCCGCCCTGCATCAGCGCGTACACCGAGCCGCCCGCGGCCAGCGCGACGACCAGGGCGATCACGACGAGCAGCGCGGTGGAGCGGCCGTTTCTCCGCCCCGGGTCCTGCGGGGGGCCGTAGGGCGGGGTGGGGCCGTAGGGCGGAGTCGTGCCGTAGGGCTGCGGACCGTAGGGCGGGGTGGAGCCGAGGCCGCCGTAGGAGGGGTGGTACGGCGGGGCGGCACCCGGAGCGCCGGGGGCGCCGGGCTGGGGATGCTGCTGGGGGTAGCCGTACGCCGGGTGCGGTTGCGGGGGCGGCTGCATCTGCGGCTGCGGCTGGGACGGAATGGGGGCGCCTGTGCCCGGGGGCTGCTGGGGTGCCGGGGGTGCGCTCTGGCCGGCGACCATGGTGGGCAGATGGTTCACCGGCGCGCCCTCGCCCGGCAGGCCCGGCGGGGGCGGGCCCAGGGCCGCGGCGGGTGCCGTCGCGGGGGCCGGGGGCAGCGCGGGTCGCTGCGACGACTCGTCGGCGGCGGGGGCGTGTTCGGGGGTGGGGCCGGGGCCGGGGTTCTCGTCGGGGCCGGAACCCCGCTGTCCGGCGGGCGGCTCGGCAGCACCCGCTCCCTCGGCGGAACCGGCCCCCTCCGGATCCTCCGCGTCCAGCAACCGCACGGCGTGCCGCCCGAGTTGGGCGACCAGGGCGCTCGGGAGCCACGGGTCGAGGGCGCGGCCGTCGGAGACGGTGTCGTCCGCACCCGTGCGTTCCAGGACGCGGTCGAGGGACGGGCGTGCGGCGGGATCCTTGCGCAGGCAGTCGCGGACCAGGTCGGCGATGCCCTCGGGGACGCCCTCCAGGTCCGGTTCCTCCTGGGCGATGCGGAACATCAGGGCGTGCACGCCGCTGTTGGCGGTGCCGAAGGGCAGGGCGCCGGTGGCGGCGTAGGCGAGGACCGAGCCGAGGCAGAAGACGTCGCACGCCGGGGTGATGCGGTCGCCCCGCACCTGCTCGGGCGCCATGAAGCCGGGCGATCCGACGAGCGCGCCGGTGCGGGTGAGCCCGCCGTCCGTCACGGTCTGCAGGGCCCGGGCTATGCCGAAGTCGATGACGCGCGGGCCGTCGATGGTGACCAGCACGTTGGACGGCTTGAGGTCGCGGTGGACGATGCCGGCCGCGTGGATGTCCTTGAGCGCGTGCGCGAGTCCGGCCGCGAGGATGCGGACCGTCCGCTCGGGCAGGGCGCCGTGGTCGTGCCCGACGACCTGCTGGAGGCTCGGCCCGGCGACGTACCCGGTGGCCACCCACGGCACCGCCGCCTCGGTGTCCGCGTCCAGCACCGGCGCCGTCCAGTACCCGCCGACCCGCCGCGCGGCCTGCACCTCCTGCCGGAACCGCTCCCGGAACTCCTCTTGCGCGGCCAGCTCCTCGCGCACGAGTTTCACGGCGACCGTACGGCCCCGCTCCGAGCGGGCCAGATACACGTGCCCCATGCCGCCCGCACCGAGCCGCGCCAGCAGCCGGTACGCACCGATGCGCGGCGGATCCCCGGGCCCCAGCTTCTCCATCGCTCAGCCGCCTTCCCCCATACGTGAGCAACGGATCGAGAATAGTGCGGGGCCCGGGCGGGGCAGGCCCGAACGACCTCTACGGTTCCGTAACAGGCGGTCCCACCTCGTCGAGCACCTTCGACAGCCGTTCCAGTACGCGCACCGCCTCCGCCAGATCCGCCTCCCCGAGCTCCTCCGCCAGCCGGTCGGCGAAGGCCGCGTGGCCGGGGTCGATCCGGGCGATGGCTGCCCGCCCCTCCCCGGTCGGCGCGAGGAGCTTGGCGCGGCGGTGCGCGGGGTTCGGCCGGTACTCGGCGAGCCCGCGCTCCACCAGCAGGTCGGCGATGCGCTGCACGCTCTGCCGCGTGATGCCCATGGCGCGGGCGATGCCGGAGACGGGCAGCGGCTCCCCCAGGACCGCGCCGAGCACCTGCCACCAGGCGGCGGTCAGCCCCGCGGGCCGGGCCAGTTCCTCGGCCACGGCGAGGAACTGGCCGTTCAGCCGGAAGACCCCGAGGGCGCTGCGGCTGAGCAGGTCCTGACGCTCCCGGCTCATGCCGCCCCGGCCTTCTCCAGCACGGCGTAGGCCGCCGCGTCGGAGTCGTGGAACAGCCGGTACCAGGCGTCGAGCACCTCGCCCTCGTACACCCCGAGCAGCCGGAGGATCTCCCGGGCGAAGGCGACGGGCTCGGTCGGGCCCGCGGTGACCAGGTTCCGGTCGGTGACGGCGTCGGTCTCGACGTAGCGCTCGCCGCCCGCGTAGCCGGTCGCGGCCAGGTAGAAGGAGACCGCGCTGGTGTGGTCGCGGTCGTCGAGCAGGCCCTCGCGGGCGAGCCCGGCGGTGGCCCCGCAGATCGCGGCGACGGGCACGCCCGCATCGAGGAAGGCCCGGGCCTTGCGGGCGAAGGGCGCCAGGTCATCGCTTGTGTCCCAGAGGTCGGCGCCCGGGAGGATCAGCAGGGAGCTGTCCTCGGGCCGTACGTCGTCCAGGGACGTGTCGGGCTGGATGCGCAGTCCGCCGATGCTGGTGACCTGGTCCGTGGACGGGCCGACGGTCCGGATCCGGTACCCGGCGCGGGCGAGATGGGCCGTGGCGTGGCCCGTCTCCCAGTCGGCGAGGGTGTCGTAGACGGCGAGATGGACGGGCTTGCGGCCTGCGATGGCGTTCATGGCTCCTCCTGAGACCCGGGCTCCACCCCGAAGGGCTATGACAGCATCCTGACATTTAGACAGCACACTGTCAATGCACCCCGGGCCTTCTGGACAACCTGTCGCGGAATGCCGCCGACGGCAGACAGGCCGCCGATTTCACCGCCCTCTCCCCCGCACCTACGCTCGCCCGCATGACCCCTCAGCCGAACCCCGAAGCCGGTGCCGCCGTCAAGGCCGCCGACCGCGACCACGTGTTCCACTCCTGGTCCGCCCAGGAGCTCATCGACCCGCTCGCCGTCGCCGGGGCGGAGGGGTCGTACTTCTGGGACTACGACGGCCGGCGCTACCTCGACTTCTCCAGCGGGCTCGTCTACACGAACGTCGGCTACCAGCACCCCAGGGTCGTCGCCGCGATCCAGGAGCAGGCGGCGAGGATGACGACCTTCGCGCCCGCGTTCGCGATCGAGGCCCGGTCGGAGGCGGCCCGGCTGATCGCCGAGCGGACCCCGGGCGACCTGGACAAGATCTTCTTCACCAACGGCGGCGCCGACGCCGTCGAGCACGCCATCCGGATGGCCCGGCTGCACACGGGCCGCCCGAAGGTGCTCTCGGCGTACCGCTCGTACCACGGCGGTACGCAGCAGGCCGTGAACATCACCGGCGACCCGCGCCGCTGGGCCTCCGACAGCGGCACCGCCGGGGTCGTGCACTTCTGGGCGCCCTACCTCTACCGCTCCCGCTTCTACGCGGAGACCGAGGAGCAGGAGTGCGCGCGGGCGCTGGAGCACCTGGAGACGACGATCGCGTTCGAGGGGCCCTCGACCGTCGCGGCGATCATCCTGGAGACGATCCCGGGCACGGCCGGGATCATGGTCCCGCCGCCCGGCTATCTCGCCGGGGTGCGGGAGCTGTGCGACAAGTACGGGATCGTCTTCGTCCTGGACGAGGTCATGGCCGGGTTCGGGCGGACCGGTGAGTGGTTCGCGGCGGACCTGTTCGACGTGACGCCCGACCTGCTGACCTTCGCCAAGGGCGTGAACAGCGGGTACGTGCCGCTGGGCGGGGTCGCGATCTCCGGCGCGATCGCCGAGACCTTCGGCAAGCGGCCGTACCCCGGCGGTCTGACGTACTCCGGGCATCCGCTGGCGTGTGCCGCCGCCGTCGCGACGATCAACGTCATGGCGGAGGAGGGCGTCGTCGAGAACGCGGCCCGGCTGGGCGCGAACGTCGTCGGTCCGCAGCTGCGCGAGCTGGCCGCGCGGCACCCGAGCGTCGGCGAGGTGCGCGGCGTCGGCATGTTCTGGGCGCTGGAGCTGGTCCGGGACCGCGAGACGCGCGAGCCGCTGGTGCCCTACAACGCGGCCGGGGAGGCGAACGCGCCGATGGCCGCCTTCGCCGCCGCCGCGAAGAACGGCGGACTGTGGCCGTTCGTGAACATGAACCGGACGCATGTGGTGCCGCCCTGCACCGTCACCGAGGCGGAGCTGAAGGAGGGCCTCGCGGCGCTGGACGCGGCGCTCTCGGTGGCGGACGAATACACGAAGTAACCAGCTGTAAACCGACCAGAAAACGACCACAACCCGTCAGTAGCCGACCAACCTCACACCTCGTTCGAACGCGTAAGGTGGCGTGGCCGTAGACATACACGTGCACGCCACCCGAACGCGACGAGGGAGACGCCCTGACCATGCCCCGCAGCTCCGGCAACGGCGCCGTGACGCGCAGCACCCTGCGACAGCAGATCGCCGACGCGCTCCGTGACGAGGTACTGGCGGGACGGCTCCAGCCGGGGCAGGAGTTCACGGTCAAGGAGATCGCCGACCAGTACGGGGTGTCCGCCACGCCGGTCCGGGAGGCGCTGGTCGACCTCTCGGCGCAGGGGCTCCTCGACGCCGACCAGCACCGCGGCTTCCGCGTCCACGAGTACTCGGCCGAGGACTTCCGCGGCATGATCGAGGCCCGCGACCTGGTCATCGAGGGGATGTTCCACGCCCTCACCACCGGCCACCACGCCTCCGGGCAGCCGGGCGACCCCCGGGTCGCGGCCGTACTCGCCGGGGTCCGGCGGCGCGGCGAGGAGGCGCAGCGGGCCGCGGCGGCCGGTGACCTCACCGTCCTCATCGGCTACGACCTGCGCTTCTGGCGCGAGCTCGCCGCCCTCTTCGGCAACCCCTACCTCGCCGACTTCCTGCACCGGCTGCGCGTGCAGACCTGGGTCTGCGCGGTGCAGCACCTGCGCCGGCTCAGGGACCTGCGGGGCGAGCTGTGGGCCGGCCACACCGAGCTGGTCGACGCCCTGGGCGCCCGCGACACCGACACCGCACGGTCGATCATCGCCGACTACAACGCCCACTCCATCGCCCTGATCGAGCGCCTCGCCTCAGGATGACCTGCGTCGCATCTGTCCGTATGGGTATGGGACATGCACGGCAGGAGCCGCTTTCCGTGCCGCACCGATACCCTTCCCTGACCACCGCGCCACCGACCCACCGAGCTGAGCGAGGAGCCTTCTTTGGCCTGTGACCTGTGGCTGGTACCGCTCGTCGACGTCTTGTGCCACACGCCGGACAACCCGTTCGCCGAGGAACTCGCGCAATACAACAAGGTGCTCGCCGAGGCGGGGCTGCCGCCGGTGCCGGTGTACCAGTACATGCCGGGGCTGTCGGGCGACGTCGCCCCGGTGGCGGGCTTCGACTACGACGCGCTGCACTTCCTGCGCCGCGCCTACCTGCTGCAGGTGTGCGGCCTGCCGGTGACGCCCGTGGACGAACTCGGCGGCGACTACGAGCAGTTGCTGGAGATGTTCGAGTCGACGGCCCAGCAGTCGCACCTGGTGTGGCACTACGACCACGCGGGCGCGTACGTCCCCGTCGACTTCCCCAGCCCGCTCGCCGACGACGAACTTCTCGCGGGCGGCGGTCCGCTGGGCTCCTCGCACGCCCTGCTGCGGGAACTGGAGCTGGTCGCCCCGGCCATCGGCATCGACCCGGCCAACCCGCCGGCCGCGCCGCAACCGCCGCTCGCGCCCACGGAGCTGGAGGAACCCGCCGTCCCGGCCCCGTACGATCCGAGTCCCTTCGCCCGGGAACGCCACGTCTGGCTCGGTCTGCACGCGGCCGTGACGCGGAGTCTGGCCCAGGGGTCGATGATCGTGTTCAGCTGAGGGTCAGCGCAGCTGGGACAGCCCCTTCTGCAGGTCGTCGCTGTTCATGACCGGGAAGATTTCGATCTCGGCGTTGAGGTCGGTGAAGAACGGCTCCAGCGAGGGAGGCATCTGGGAGCTCTCCTGCATGTCGAAGACCAGGAAGCAGGTCCTGCGACCGCCCGTGGGAGCGAAGTAGGCCGCCTCCGGCTTCAGCTTCTCCATGGCCTCCTGCATGATCTGCGGCATCTTGCCGCCCCGGATCGCCTCGTTGCCCTTTTCCGTGTCCAGCGTCGCCTTGACCATCACACGCATGGCTCTCACTCCTTGTGTCCCGTCGGGGTGTGGCTGCCGCGTTCGGCAAGCACAGCGTATGACCCGACTTGCCCGATAAGCCTCCTTTGACTGCTCCATCGGGAGCAGACAGCAGAACGTCCCGGTGACCACGAGGGCCACCGGGACGTCCTGCTGTCTGCCGCTCGGTCCGGCTACAGGAACGAGTTGATCTCGATCGTCTCGTCCCGGCCCGGGCCCACGCCGATCGCGGAGATCGGGGCGCCGGACATCTCCTCCAGCGCCTTGACGTAGCTCTGGGCGTTCTTCGGCAGGTCGGAGAAGGACTTGGCCTTGCTGATGTCCTCGCTCCAGCCCGGCAGCATCTCGTAGACCGGCTTCGCGTGGTGGAAGTCGGTCTGGGAGTACGGGAGCTCCTCGACCCGCTTGCCGTCGATCTCGTACGCCACGCAGACCGGGATCTGCTCCCAGCCGGTGAGGACGTCGAGCTTGGTGAGGAAGAAGTCCGTCAGGCCGTTCACGCGGGTCGCGTAGCGGGCGATGACCGCGTCGAACCAGCCGCAGCGCCGGTCACGGCCGGTGGTGACACCGCGCTCGCCGCCGATCCGGCGCAGCGCCTCGCCGTCCTCGTCGAACAGCTCCGTCGGGAACGGGCCCGCGCCGACGCGGGTCGTGTACGCCTTCAGGATGCCGATGACCCGGCTGATCTTCGTCGGGCCCACGCCCGCGCCCGTGCAGGCGCCACCCGCGGTCGGGTTCGAGGAGGTGACGAAGGGATACGTGCCGTGGTCGATGTCCAGGAGCGTGCCCTGGCCGCCCTCGAACAGGACGACCTTGTCCTCCTCCAGCGCCTGGTTGAGAACCAGGACGGTGTCGGCGACGTACGGCGCGAGCTTGTCGGCGTAGGCCAGCAGCTCCTCGACGACCTGGTCGACGGCGATCGCGCGCCGGTTGTAGAGCTTGGTGAGGATCTGGTTCTTGACGTCGAGGGCCGCCTCGACCTTCTGCGTGAGGATCGACTCGTCGTACAGGTCCTGCACACGGATACCGACGCGGTTGATCTTGTCGGCGTAGGTCGGGCCGATACCGCGCCCGGTCGTGCCGATCTTCCGCTTGCCGAGGAAGCGCTCCGTCACCTTGTCGACCGTGACGTTGTACGGCGTGATGATGTGCGCGTTACCGCTGAGGAGGAGCTTGGAGGTGTCGACACCACGCTCGTTCAGACCGCTCAGCTCGGAGAGCAGGACCGACGGGTCGACGACGACACCGTTACCGATGACCGGCGTGCAGCCGGGGGACAGGATTCCGGAAGGGAGGAGGTGCAGTGCGTACTTCTGGTCTCCGACGACCACCGTGTGGCCGGCGTTGTTGCCGCCCTGGTAGCGCACTACATAGTCCACGGATCCACCGAGCAGGTCGGTGGCCTTTCCCTTGCCTTCGTCACCCCACTGAGCACCGAGCAGCACAAGTGCGGGCACGCGCGTACACCCCTTCCGGGCGGGGCATGTCCATGGTCGAGGGCGCACGCGGAGGTAGCGAGCCGCGTGCACCGCGACCGCCGTTGGCCGCCAACCGTCGGACCGGATGCCCCGGAATAGACGAAGCCCCTGGCGCAATAGCGCAAGGGGCTCTTGCACAAAGATGCTACCCGAGGAAGCGAGGCATGGCCGAGGTGGCGACTTCCGCGACGTCCGAGCAGCTGCTGGTGGTCATCGATCCGGTCGCCCGCCGGTCCGACGGCGAGTCCGTACGGATCGCGAAAGACGTGCTCGGAGCGGGTGCGACCGTGAAGCTGTGCCTGCCGGACGGGCCGGAGGAGTTCGCCCGGGCGTTGCGCCGGCGGGGTTCGCGGCGCCCGGTGGTGGTGGGTGACGACCGGGCCCTGATCCGCGCGGTGTCTCTGCTGCACCGGCATCGGGAGCTGTCCGGATGTGCGCTGTCGGTGGTGCCGGTCGGGGGCGCGCTGTCCCTCGCCCGGTCGCTGGGGGTGCCGACGGGGACGGTGGCGGCGGCACGGGCGGTGCTCGACGGGTTCGAGCGGCGGATGGACCTGATGGTGGACGACAGCGACGGGGTGGTGCTGGGCGCGCTGCGGATACCGCCGGTGACGGCCGGCGCCCGGGCGCCGGATGCCGAGGACGCGCCGGGCCGCCCCTGGCTGCGGACCTGTCAGTCCCTGGTGCGCACCCTGGTCCCGGCCGCCCGCCCGTCCCGGCTCGCCTCCGCACCGGAGCCCGGCCCCTCCCGGCTGCGGGTCGAGGTCGACGGGGAGACCCTCGTCGACCTGGACCAGCCGGTCGAGGCGGTGTCGGTGTCGCCCTCGGCCTCCGGTGTGGCGGCGGTGGAGGTCCGCCCGGTGTCGGTGGGCGCGGAGGCCTCGCCCCTGCTCGCTCAGGGCCGCACGGTGACGGTGTCGGGGGCCCACTTCCGCTACCGGGCGGACACGGTGGTGTCGGGACCGGTGCGGACCCGGACGTGGGTGGTCCGGGAGGGGGCCTGGGGACTGACGGTGCCGGCGGCGCCGTGAGCCGCACCCGCGCGTCATTCCGGGCCGAACGCCCCGGGCCGAACGTCATTACGGGCCGAATGTCATTCCGGGCCGAACGTCTTCTCCCGGTGCACGCGCCAGCGCTCCATCAGCGCCGCGAGTTCGCTTTCCAGGAACTCGAAGAAGGCCAGCGTCTCGGACATGCGGCGGCCGGCCGGGGTGTCGGCGCCGAGGCTGGTGACGCCTTCGCGCAGGGCCTCTCCCCAGCGTTTGAGGACGGCGTCGCGGTTGGTCAGGGCCTCGTACCACTGGTCACCGCGCACCCGGTAGCGCTCCCGGCGCGAACCGGGCTCCCGTTCACGCGAGACCATGTGCGTCTGGGCCAGGTAGCGCACCGCCCCGGACACCGCCGCGGGACTGACCCGGAGCTGTTCGCCCAGCTCGGCCGAGGTCATCGAGCCCTCGTCCGAGGAGAGGAGCGCGGCGAAGACCCGGGCGGGCATCCGCGGCATCCCGGCCTCGACGAGATGCGCCGCGAAGGACTCGACGAACCTCGACACCGCCGCCGCGTCCCGCGCGTCCCTGGCTGATTCCGTCATGCGGTTCATCCTATCCGTGCTTCATGGCCTTCCTTAACTTCACAAGTTTCTGAAAGAAGCGTACGTTCTGAAGCATGACGAAGGCCATCACCGTCTCCGGGCTGCACAAGTCCTTCGGACGGACGCACGCACTCGACGGGCTGGACCTGGACGTCGCCTCCGGCGAGGTCCACGGCTTCCTCGGCCCCAACGGCTCGGGCAAGTCCACCACCATCCGGGTCCTGCTCGGCATGCTGCGCGCGGACTCGGGCGCCGCGCAGGTGCTGGGCCGCGACCCCTGGACGGACGCGGTGGAGGTGCACCGCCGGATCGCCTACGTCCCCGGGGACGTGACGCTGTGGCGCAACCTCTCCGGCGGCGAGGTCATCGACCTGTACGGCAGGCTGCGCGGAGGCCTGGACCCCCGGCGCCGCGCGGAGCTGATCGAGCGGTTCGAACTCGACCCCACCAAGAAGGGCCGCACCTACTCCAAGGGCAACCGGCAGAAGGTCGCCCTGGTCGCCGCGTTCGCCTCCGACGTCGACCTGCTGATCCTGGACGAGCCGACCTCGGGCCTGGACCCGCTGATGGAGGAGGTCTTCCAGCGCTGCGTGGCCGAGGAGCGCGACCGGGGGCGCACGATCCTGCTCTCCTCCCACATCCTGAGCGAGGTCGAGGAGCTGTGCGACCGGGTGAGCATCATCCGCAAGGGCCGCACGGTCGAGAGCGGTTCGCTCGCCGACCTGCGCCACCTGACCCGCACCAGCGTCGTCGCCGAACTCGCGGGCCCGCCCGACGGGCTGGCGAACCTGCCCGGCGTCCACGACGTCGACGTGCAGGGGCGCCGGGTCAGGCTCCAGGTCGACACAGACGGGCTGGACGCCGTCCTGCGGTCCCTGAGCGAGTCGGGCGTGCGGTCGCTGACGTCGACGCCGCCCACGCTGGAGGAACTGTTCCTGCGGCACTACCAGGACGAGGCGGTCGCCCGATGACGGCCTTCGCCGTACGGCCCGGCAGCTCACGCCAGCTGGCCGGCACGGGCACGCTGCTGCGCTTCGCCCTGCGCCGCGACCGGCTGATGATCCCGGTGTGGATCGCGGTGAACGCCCTGATGGTCCTCTCCATGCCCGGCACGCTGGAGGGCCTCTACGGCACTCCGGCCGAACGCGCCGACCTGATCCGGCAGATGGAGACCAACTCCTCGCTGCGCGCGATGGTCGGCCCGGTCTTCGGTGACTCGCTGGGCGCGCTGACGGCCTGGCGGGCCGGCGTCTACGCGGGCGCCCTGGCGGCCGTGATGAGCCTGCTGGTCGTCGTCCGGCACACCCGGGACGAGGAGGAGAGCGGCCGTCAGGAGCTGGTGGCGTCCGGGATGGTGGGCCGCCGGGCCTCCCTCACGGCGGCGCTGCTGGCGGCGGCGGTCGCGAACGGGGTGCTGGCGGTGCTGCTCACCGCCGGCCTGGCCGGCCAGGGCACGACCGGGGCACTGGCCCTGGGCCTCGGCATCGCCGGAGTGGGGATGGTCTTCGCCACGATGGCGGCGATCGTCGCCCAGCTCACGGAGAGCGCGCGGCTGGCCCGGGGTCTGACGGCGGCGGTGCTGGGCGCCGCGTTCGTCCTGCGCGCGGCGGGCGACTCGGCCACGGACGACGGTTCGTCCGTCCTGACGTGGGTGTCGCCGCTGGGCTGGCTGGAGAACCTGCGCCCGTACGCGGACGAACGCTGGTGGGTGCTGGCGCTGCTCGCCGGAGCGGTCCTCCTCCAGGGCGCGGTGGCGTACGGGCTGGCCGGCCGCCGGGACCTCGGCATGAGCTTCCTGCCCACCCGGCCGGGCCCGGCGACCGGCCGCCTGGGCAGCGCCGGCGCGCTGGCCTGGCGGTTGCAGCGGGGCGGTGTGCTGGGCTGGAGCACCGGTTTCCTCCTGGCCGGGGTCGTCTACGGCGGCATGACCGAGGGCGCGGCCGACCTGGTCGGCGACAACGACAACGCCCGGCGCATCTTCGAGCGGATGGGCGGCCGGTCCGGCCTGACGGACGCGTTCCTGGCGTCGATGACCGGCATGCTCGGCCTGGTCGCGGCGCTGTACATCGTGGCGTCGGTGCTCCGCCTGCACGGCGAGGAGACCTCCGGCCGGGCGGAACCGGTGCTGGCGAACGCGGTGGGCCGCCTGCGGTGGGCCGCGGGCCATCTGGTGATCGCCTTCGGCGGCTCGGCGCTCCTCATGCTCCTGGCGGGCCTCGGCCTGGCCGCCGGCTACGGCAAGGAGACCGGACCGATCCTGGGCGCGTGCCTGGTGCAGCTGCCGGCGATCTGGGTGATCGGCGGGGTGGCGGTGCTGCTGCACGGGGTGCTGCCCCGCGCAGCCGCGGCGGCATGGGGCGTGGCAGGGGCGGCCCTGCTGATCGGCTGGGTCGGCCCCGCGCTGGACGTCCCGCAGGCGGTGCTGGACATCTCACCGTTCGGGCATCTGCCGAAACTGCCGGGAGGATCCATGGAGTGGGGGCCGGTGGTGGTGCTGACCGGGCTGGCGGTGGTGCTGATGGCGGCAGGGCTGGCGGGGTTGCGGCGGCGGGACGTGATCACGTGAGCAGCCGACGTACCGCCGGACCAGCCACCCGCGCCGATCACCCCACCTCGACGGCCAGCCCCTCCAGCCCCCGGATCACGAAGTTCGGCTTGCGGGTGGGCTCGGCGGCCAGGCGCAGGGTCGGGGTCCGGTCCAGCAGCGCCCCCATCGACGCCGCCAGTTCGATGCGGGCCAAGGGCGCGCCGATGCAGTAGTGGATGCCGGCGCTGAAGGAGATATGCGGGTTGTCCGGGCGGGTCAGGTCCAGCGCGGACGGGTTCTCGAACACCGTCGGGTCGTGGTTGGCGGAGCCGAAGAGCAGGGCGATCTCCGCGCCGCGGGGGATCGTCGTGCCGTCGAGTTCGATCTCGTCCAGGACCCAGCGCTCGAAGAGCTGGAGCGGGGTGTCGTAGCGCATCAGTTCCTCGACGGCCGAGGGGATGAGCGAGGGGTCCGCGCGCAGCAGCTCCAGCTGGGCCGGGTTGCGGAACAGGGCGTACCAGCCGTTGACCGTGGCGTTCACCGTGGCCTCGTGGCCGGCGTTGAGGAGGAGGACCGCCGTCGAGATCATCTCCTGCTCGGTGAGACGGTCGCCCTCGTCGTGGGCCGCGATCAGGCCCGAGATCAGGTCCTCGCCGGGCTCCTTGCGGCGGGCCGCGATCAGTTCGCGCAGGTAGTCGGAGAACTCCACCGACGCCCTGACCGCCTTCGCCGCCGTCTCCTCGGACGGGTTCAGCTCGTACATCCCGCAGATGTCCGCCGACCAGGGGCGCAGCGGGGCCCGGTCGGACTCCGGGATGCCGAGCATCTCCGCGATCACCGCCACCGGGAGGGGCTCGGCGACGTCCTTCAGCAGGTCGCCGCCGCCCGCATCGGCCAGGGCCGAGGCGAGTTCGTCCGCGAGGCCCCGCACGTACGGCTTCAGCCGCTCCACCGTGCGCGGTGTGAACGCCTTCGACACCAGGCGCCGGATCCGGGTGTGGTCCGGCGGCTCCAGGTCGAGCATTCCGTGGTCGTTGAGCGTGTGGAACGGCTCCTGCTCCGGCGGGGGTGCCGTGCGGCCGAACTCCTCGTGCGTGAACCGGTGCTGGTACGTCCGTCCCAGGCGCCGGTCGCGCAGCAGCGCGGAGACGTCCGCGTGATGCGGGACGAGCCACTGGTTCGTGGGCGCGAAGTAGTGCACCCGGCCCCGCGCACGCAGCTCGGCGTAGGCGGGGTACGGGTCGGCGAGGAACGCCGGGTCCCAGGGGTCGAACGCGAGGTCAAAAGCAGCTGCCATGGACGGACGCTAGCCCCACACCCCCCTGTCTGACCAGGGGGTTCCGGCGGGCCACCGGGCGCCCGGCTAGCCGGGCGTCACCAGCCGCGCCTCGTAGGCGAACACCGCCGCCTGTGTCCGGTCCCTGAGCCCCAGCTTCACCAGGATCCGGCTGACATGCGTCTTGATCGTCGACTCGGCGACCACCAGCCGCTCGGCGATCTCCGCGTTCGACAGACCCTGCGCGATCAGGACCAGCACCTCCGTCTCCCGGTCGGTGAGGTCGCCGTACGCCGCCTGCGCGGAGGGCATGAGGCGCGGGGTCTCGGAGAGCTTGGAGAACTCGGTGATCAGTCGCCTGGTCACCGAGGGGGCCAGGAGGGCCTCACCGGCGGCCACGACCCGCACCCCGTCGGCGAGCTGTCGGGCCGAGGCGTCCTTGAGGAGGAACCCGGAGGCCCCCGCGCGCAGCGCCTGGTAGACGTACTCGTCGAGGTCGAAGGTGGTGAGCACCAGCACCTTCGCCGCTCCGTCGGCGGCGACGATCTCGCGGGTCGCCTCGATGCCGTTCAGCTCGGGCATGCGGATGTCCATCAGCACGACGTCCGGGGCGAGCTCGCGGACCTTCGCGACGGCCTCCCGGCCGTTCACCGCCTCGCCGACGACCTCGATGTCGGGCATCGCGTTCAGCAGGACGGAGAAGCCCTCGCGCACCATCATCTGGTCGTCCGCGATCAGCACGCGAATGGTCATGCGTCGTCCTCGTCCGGCAGTGCGACCGGCAGGAACACCGCCACCTCGTATCCTCCGTCGTCCGTCTGGCCCGCCGTCATCTCGCCGTTCAGCATCGTCACGCGCTCCCGCATGCCCGTGATGCCGTGCCCGGCGCCCGGCGAAGGCTTGATCAGGCTGGGGTTGGGCGGCGGGCCGTTGACTATGCGCAGGCCCAGGCCGCCGAGCACGTACCCGATCTCGACGCGGGCACTCGCACCGGGCGCGTGCCGCAGGGTGTTGCTCAGGGCCTCCTGCACGATCCGGTACGCCGACAGTTCCACGCCCTGCGGCAACTCGCGCACCGCGCCGGTCACGACCTTCTCGACGCCCAGACCGGCCTCCCGCACATTGGCCAGCAGCCCTTCCAGGTCGGCGAGCGTGGGCTGCGGGGCGTCCGGGGCCTCGTAGTCCTCGGCACGGACGACGCCCAGGACCCGGCGCAGCTCCGTCAGGGCCGCCACCGCGTTCTCCCGGATGGTGGCGAAGGCCTTCTCCAGTTCCGGCGGCGGGTTCTCCACCCGGTAGGGCGCGGCCTCCGCCTGGATCGCGACCACCGACATGTGATGGGCGACCACGTCGTGCAGCTCGCGGGCGATCGTCGTGCGCTCCTCCAGCAGCGTGCGGCGGGAGCGCTCGTGCGCGGTGACCGTCTGCTGCGCGGTGACCTCCTGCTCCGCGTGGCGGCGGATGTGCCAGACGGTGACGGCGAGGAGGATGAACGCGGAGACGACCAGCATGGGGCCGGTGTTGGTGCTGTAGCGGCCCGCCGTGCCGAAGATCGTCTCCGCGAGGATGCCGTAGGCCGCGGTGAGCGCCCACATCCAGGCGGCCGTGCGCGGCCTGGTGCGTATGGCCACGATCGTCAGCACCGTCAGGTGACAGGCGAAGCTGCCCGGCAGCCAGGGCCAGTCGCCCCAGTCGTCGCCGAACGGGAGAGCCAGGGGGGTGGCCGCCATGGACACCCAGAACGCGCCGACCGGCCGGACCAAGGTCAGCAGGATCGGGACCGCGGCGAGCAGGCCCAGCACCAGGGCCATGCCCTGGTCGACCGTGGCGATGGACAGGGCGATCAGGGCGGCCGCGCAGATCACGGCGTGCGGTGTCAAGGCCGCGAAGTCCCGCAGACGGCCGGGCAGCCTCCTGGTCAGGGGGCCGTCGACGCGCATGCGCGGCAGCTGGCGATAGGCGAAGGCGTCGTGGATGAGGTCCTGCCGCAGCCCGCGCAGGGCGTCCACGGCCAGCCGGTACTCCGGGCTGCGGGGCTTGGCCTCGCCCGCCGGCGGCGTGGTCTGCGAGTGAGTCGTCTCGGTCACGTACAGAACGGTATGCGCCCCCCGGGACGCGGTCGTCCCCAGTGAGAGGGGTTCCACAGCCTCCCTCTCAGGTACTACGGGGCCCCGGGGCCCGGCTTCAGTAGCCCGACGGACGGACCAGCCCCGACTCGTACGCGAACACCGCCGCCTGCGTCCGGTCCCTCAGGCCCAGCTTCACCAGGATCCGGCCCACATGGGTCTTCACCGTCTGCTCGGCGACGAACAGGTGCTTGGAGATCTCCGCGTTCGACAGGCCCTGCGCGATCAGGGCGAGCACCTCCGTCTCCCGCTCGGTCAGGTCACCGATCCGTTCCTTGAGCGGGGCGCGGGGCCGGTCGTCCAGCCGGGAGAACTCGGCGATCAGCTTGCGGGTGATGACCGGGGCGAGCAGCGCGTCACCGGCCGCGATCACCCGGACCGCCTCGGCGAGCTGCTCCGACGACGCGTCCTTCAGCAGGAACCCGGAGGCTCCGGCGCGCAGCGCGTCGTACACGTACTCGTCGAGGTCGAAGGTGGTGAGCACCAGCACCCTGATGTCCGGGTTCGCGGTCGTGATGCGCTCGGTGGCCTCGATGCCGCCGATCCCGGGCATGCGGATGTCCATGAGGACGACGTCCGGGGCGGTCTCGGCGGCCTTCGCGACACCGCCCTCTCCGTCCTTCGCGTCGCCGACGACCTCTATGTCGGGCTGGGTGCCGAGCAGCACGGTGAAGCCCTGCCGGACCATCGCCTGGTCGTCGACGATGAGAACCCGGATGGGTTTGCCGGTACCGCTCGTCATGAGGTCCCTCCTAAGGGGCCGTGGGGTGATGGGTGCCCGGGGCGTCGGCGGGCGGGACGTCCGGGAGGAACGCGGTGACCTTGAAGCCGTCCCAGTGCCACGGGTGCGCCGTCATGGTGCCGCCGAGCATCGCGACCCGCTCCCGCATGCCGAGCAGCCCGTGTCCCGCTCCCGTCGAGGGCGGCGCGGGCCCGGTCGGCCGGCCGTTGACGACCTCCACCTCCAGCCCGTCCGGCTGATACGTGAGACGGACCGTGGCTCTCGCGCCGGGCGCGTGCCGCAGGACGTTGCTCAGCGCCTCCTGCACGATCCGGTACGCGGACAGCTCCACGCCGGGCGGCAGTGGCCGCCGCTCGCCGTTGATCTCGGTGATGACCTCGCGGCCGGCGGCCCGGGTGTTCTCCACCAGCGCGTCCAGCCGGTCGAGGGTGGGCTGCGGGGCATGGCCGGCGATGTCGCCGTCCGGGCCGGCGGGCTCCCCCGGCCCGGGGTGCTCCGAGCGCAGCACGCCCAGCACGCGGCGCAGCTCGGTCAGCGCCTCCAGGGCGTTCTCCCGGATACCGGCGAGGTTCTCCTTGAGCTCGTCGGGCGGGTTCTCGACGAGATGCGGGGCGACCTGCGCCTGGATGGAGATGACCGACATGTGGTGGGCCACCACGTCGTGCAGCTCCCGGGCGATGCGGCTGCGCTCCTCCAGCAGCGTGCGGCGGGTGCGCTCCTCGGCGGTGAGGGTCGTCTGCTCGACGAGTTGCGCCCGGGCCTCGCGGCGGCCGCGCAGGGCGGTGCCGAGGACCACGACGACGGCGAACAGGATGAGCGCCAGCACCCCGGTGGGCTGGTAGTGGACCCCGGGGACCGTCAGTCCCTCCAGGACCCAGGTGGCCAGCGCGGTCAGGGCCAGCGCCTCCACGGCGACGCGGGTGGGCACCCGCAGCGCGAGCAGCAGCAGGACGAGCAGGTGGGCGATGAGTCCGGCCACGGTCCAGGGCCAGGTGAATGAGTAGTCGGGTTCTATCCGGACGTACACCGCGACCGCGCCCACCACGGTCGCCACCGTCGACAGCCACCAGGCCGGAACCGGCCGCCACATCGCGAGGAGTACCGCGCCGCCCTGCCCGAACGCCAGCACGAAGGCGTACCCGGCGTCCAGATGTCCGTTGTCGTTGAGCTGGGCCGTGCCGCCGAGCGTGATCCCGAACGCCGCGAGGCACAGCAGACCGTGCGGCAGCCAGCGCAGCCAGGTGGTCGGCGGCAACGGGTCCACCCGGGCGGTCCACAGATCCTGGCGCAACACCCGCAGCCAGCCCTCGACGCGCGCCCGCAGCGCGCGGCCCACCCCCGTGTCCGTCACGCGCCCCAGCCTAGACATGGCGGGCCTTCACCGCCGTCCCCCGGTCGGACGACGGACGGTGCGCCCGCACCACCCGCGACCTGCGGCCCCGGCCGCCCGCGCCCCGCTCGAAGGACCGGAAGGCGGCCCAGCAGACCGCGAGGACCAGGGCGAACACGGGCAGCCAGAGCAACCGGGCCCCGACCCAGCCGAGGCTGTCGGGCACCGTGTGCAGGCCGGGGAGGTGCCCGGCGAGGAGGCCGGTGGCCGTCGTGGCCATCAGGGCCGTCTGGTGCCACAGGAAGACGGTCATCGCGGAGAGGTTGACGAGGGCCACCGCCGCCCACGCCACGGGCCGGCGCATCGCCCGCCGCAGCCGCTCGCGCAGCAGCAGGGCGAGACCGCACTGGGCCAGCCCGAAGGTGACGACGGCCAGCGTCGGCGGGTCCAGGTTGGACATGCCCTCGCCCGGGACGCCGACCATCGAGGCCGGATAGCCCGCCCACGCGACGAGCCCCGCGGTCGCCACCGCACCGCCGGCGAGCAGGATCCAGCCCGCGTGGCGGCGCTCCAGCTCGCCCCGGGTCCAGGCCGCGCCCAGCGTGTAGGGCACCAGCCAGCCCGCGGCCACGTTCACCCAGCCCAGCCAGGAGGGGCCGCCGAGGCCGAAGCGCAGCAGATCCACATGGAGTACGACGGCCAGCGGCCACAGAGGGTTGAGCCGGGTCAGCAGCGGGGTCGCCGCCGTCAGGCCCGCGAACACCACCAGGAACCACATCGGGGACAGCGCCAGCTTCACCAGCGTCCGGACCGTCCCGAACTCCGCGCCCGACAGCAGCAGGGCGAGCGCGGCGACCGTCCACAGGCTGAGGACGGCGGCGACCGGTGCGAACAGCCGGGTCAGCCGGGCCGTCAGCCAGCGGTGGTACGGGATGCCGCGGGCCCGGGCCGAGGCCAGGCTGCGGGTCGCGACATGCCCGCCGACCAGGAAGAACACGGCGAGTGTCTGGAACAGCCAGGAGACGGGCGTCAGCCAGGGCATGTGCTGGAGGGGGCTCGCCGTGCGCAGGGTGCCGCTGTCGGCGACCAGGGCCGTGACCAGCCAGTGCCCGAGGACGACACCGAGGACCGCGGCGGCGCGCAGGGCGTCCACGGCCCGGTCGCGGTCGGCCGGGGTGGCCGCACCGACGCGTTCGGCACCGCGGCGCACCGCATGCCGGACACCTCGCGCTTCGCGTTCTTCGCTCACTTCGCGTACTTCGCGTGCTCCGACGTCAGTCATGGGTCACCGCCTTGGTGTCGCCCAGGGCGATCCGGGCCAGGTTGGTCAGGGAGGTCGAGCCGGGGCTGAAGTAGTCGCTGTGGCCGCCGTCGCCGGCCGCGAAGACCCGGGCGCCGAAGGCCGGGGAGACGGGGTCGGTGCCGAAGCCGACGGTGGTGCCGAACAGGTCCGCGCTGACGTGCGGGACGTTCTCCACCCAGTCGTCGCCGCCGCGGGCCGCCCAGACGCGGGCGCTGGTGTGCAGGGCGGCCACGGAGTCCGCGCCGGTGCCGGGACTGCCGACGAGCGCGATGTCGTCGACGGCGAGCCCGGCGGCGGCCCGGCCGCAGACGACCGAACCGTACGAGTGGCACAGCAGCGAGATGCGCGGTCCGCCGCCCGCCATGGCCCGCAGTCCGGCGACGAGGGCGCGCAGGTGCGGGGCCGCCTGCTCCGCCCTGCCGGTCGTCGTGACCGTCGCGCTGACCGTGCCCGGCGTCTCGTAGCCCAGCCAGGCCACGACCGCCGTGCGCGTGCCCTCGGGGGCCTCCCGTGCGAGCTGCCCGTACAGGGCGGCGGCCGCCGCGTGGAACCGGCCGTAGGTGTCGAGGCTCGTGTCGGAGCCGGGCACCAGGACGGCGATGCGGTCGGCGCGGGCGAGGTCGCCCAGGACCTCCGTCACCCGGCCGGAGCCGCGGCCGTCGAAACGGAGGAGATGCCGGGCCGGAGCGGCCAGTTGACGGTCCCTCGCGGCCCGCTCCCGGTCGTGGTGGGCGGCGGCCGTCCGGGCCGCTTCGGCGGCGTTGGCACGGTTGGCCGCGTACGCCTCGTCGAGCGTGGACGCGCTGAGCGGTGGGAGCGACGCGGGGGCGGGCGCGGGGATCTCCGGGCGTCCCGCCGCGGAGAGGGGGAACACCACCGCGCCGGTGATGAGAACGGCGAGCGCGGCTCGACGCCATCGGCCGCCGCGGTGCCGACCGCCGTCCCCACGGCGGTACTTCGCTGCGAACCCCATGGTCGTCCCCTCCGGCGCACCCGGCCATCGGGTCCGCTCGGAAGGGAAGTTACGGATCAGGACTCGTCGTTCGCGTCACACCGGGGAGCTCACCTGCGGCCTGGCTCTCAGGTATTACGGGTACGACCTACGGGATCGACCTGAGCCGTTCACCACGCCAGTTGGGCGATCTCCTCCACGACCACCGCGCACGCGTCCGCCGCCGGGTCGATGAGCGGAAAGTGCCCCACGTCCTCCAGCAGCGTCACTCCCACCATCTCCCCGGCCTTCGCCGCCGCGTCCGCGTACGACTCGGCGACCGCCTGCGGCACGACGAGGTCCGTGCGCCCTTGGACCAGGGTCGTGGCGATGCCGGTGGGCAGCAGCAGCGCCGGGTCCGCGTACGGCTGCCGCTCGGCGAAGTGCTCGTCCCCGCCCAGCAGTTGCCGTACGGCACCGCCGCACACGTCGAGCTTGTCGGCGACCGCGAGGTCCGCGATCGGGGCGAGCGCGACCACACCGCGCAGGGCCGCCGGGCTGTCGGCGCGCCAGGGCGAGCCGGCCGGCAGGACGTGCCGGGCAGCGGCCCACAGGGCGAGGTGCCCGCCTGCCGAGTGACCGGTGAGGACCGTACGGCGCGGGTCGGCCTGCGGCAGCAGCTCCCGGACGAGCGCCGGAAGGGCGTCCAGCGCGGCCGCGACGTCGTCGAAGGTGTCGGGCCAGCGCCCCGCGACGGAGTCGTCACCGCCGCCGCGCCGGTACTCGGCGCTGGCCACGGCGAACCCGCGCCGGGCGAGGAAGGCCGCGAACGGGCTGATGTGACGCCGGTCGTACGGTGCACGCCAGGCACCGCCGTGCAGCACCAGGACGACCGGGGCAGGCCCGCCCGGGCCGGCCTGCGCGCGCGGGACGTAGAAGTCGATGACCTGGTCGGGGTGGTCGCCGTAGGCGGCGGTGGCGTCGGGGGCGACGGGCGCGTGGGAGAACGCCGACTGCTCCTCGGCGGCGGCCCGTGCTGCTGCGACGTCGTCCGTCATGCTCCAACCTCTCAGCGATCAAACGTATTTGGCGGATCAGGCGGGGATCCGGCCGTTGGCCGGGACGGTATCAGGCAGGTGACGTGGGCGGACACGCGGATGTCACGCTGGGTGAAGGCCGAACGGCCCCCGCGGCGGCGGGGGCCGTTCGTCCCGGGAAACTCACCCCAGCGTCCGAGCCAGCACCCGCGCCGCCCGCTCCACGTCGGCGAAGCCCACGTACAGCGGTGTGAAGCCGAAGCGCAGCACGTCCGGCGCCCGGAAGTCGCCGACCACCCCACGCTCGACGAGCCGTTTCATCACGTCACCGGCGTCGTCGCAGCGCAGGGCGATCTGGCTGCCCCGCTCCGCGTGCGCCACCGGCGTCAGGCACTCGACCCTGCCCTCGGGCACGTACGCGGCCACGCACTCCAGGAAGAAGTCCGTCAGCGCGAGCGACTTGGCCCGCACCGCCTCGACCGGCACCCCGTCCCACACCTCCAGGGCCGCCTCCAGGGCGAGCATGGAGAGGATGTCCGGCGTGCCGACCCGGCCGCGCAGGGCGCCGGGGGCCGGCTCGTACCCGCTGCTCATCCCGAACGGCTCGGCGTGGGAGTTCCAGCCGGGCAGCGGGGAGTCGAAGCGGTCCTGAAGCTCCCGGCGCACGTACAGGTACGCCGGTGAACCCGGCCCGCCGTTCAGGTACTTGTAGGTGCAGCCGACCGCGAGGTCCACGCCGTGCTCGTCCAGCCCCACCGGCAGCGCGCCCGCGCTGTGGCACAGGTCCCAGACGGCGTACGCGCCCGCCCCATGCACGGCGGCCGTCAGCGCCGGCAGGTCGTGCAGCCGGCCGGTGCGGTAGTCGACGTGGTTGAGGAGGACGGCGGCGGTACGGTCGCCCAGCGCGCCCGGCACGTCCGCCGGTGCCACCGGCCGCAGCGTGCGGCCGGTCATCCGGGCGGCGGACTCGGCGATGTACCCGTCGGTGGGGAAGGTCGTGGCGTCGACGAGGATCTCGTCGCGGCCCTCCCCCGCCATCCGCACGGCCCCCACCAGTGCCTTGAAGACATTGACACTGGTCGAGTCGCCCACCACGATCTGCCCGGGCGCCGCCCCTACCAGCGGGGCGATCCGGTCACCGATCCGCTCGGGCGCGGTCCACCAGCCGCTCTCCTCCCAGGACCGGATGCGCAGCTCGCCCCACTGGCGGCGTACGACGTCCTCGACCCGCCCGGGGACGACGGCCGGCAGCGCGCCGAGCGAGTTGCCGTCGAGGTAGACAACATCGTCGAGAACGAATGCGTCCCGCTTGCCGCGCAGGTCGTCGGCGGCGTCCAGTTTCTCCGCGCGCATCTCCAGTTCAGACATGGGATCGCGCCGTCCACAGCTCGGGGAACACCTGCTTCTGCGCCCGCTTCTCCAGCCAGGCCACTCCGGCGGAGCCGCCCGTGCCGGTCTTGGCGCCCATCGCGCGACGGGTGGCGACGAGGTGGTCGTTGCGCCAGCGCCACACCAGCTCGGCGACATCGGTCAACGCCTCGCCGAGCCGGGCGAGGTCGCCGCTCTCGTCACCCGAGTAGAGGGCCGTCCAGGCGGCCTCCACCTCCGGGGACGACTCGTAGCGCTGCGACACGTCACGCCCCAGCACGGCCTGCGGGATGTCGTACCCGCGCCGCGCCAGCAGCCGCACGACCTCGTCGTACAGGCTCGGCTCGTGCAGTGCCTTCTCCAGCTCGGCGTGCACACGCGGCGCGCCCCGGTGCGGGACCAGCATGGACGCGGACTTGTCGCCGAGCAGGAACTCCATCCGCCGGTACATCGCCGACTGGAACCCGGACCCCTCGCCGAGGGCGGACCGGTACGAGTTGAACTGCGCCGGCGTGAGCTGGCCGAGCGGCTTCCATGAGGCGTTGAGCGCCTCCAGCTCGCGCACGGACCTCTTCAGCGCGGCGGTCGCGGCGGGGACGTCGTCGCCGCGCAGCGCGTGTGCCGCCGTCTCCCACTCGTGGACGATGACGGTGAACCACAGCTCCATCACCTGGGTCGTGACCAGGAAGACCATCTCTCCGGGATCGTCGGAGAGGGTGTGCTGGAGGTGGGTGAGGACGTCCGCCTTGACGTAGTCCTCGTACGGCGTCGTGCCGTGGAAATCGAGATGCGGGGTCTCGGGCTCGTGAGCCTCGTGGGACATCGCTGTCTCCTGCTTTGTAACTCCGGGTAGCGGTCCGCCCCTGCCGATGCCGGCACGGGGGCCCCGGTCCCCACGGGCATACTCCGCAATCGTCCCCCGAAACCGCAAGGCCCGCCCGCTCGGCGGACGGGCCCGGAGGGTGTCCGACGTCAGCCCAGGACCTGCGCCGCCGTCGGCGAGGAGTCCTTCAGGAACTGGGAGCAGCGCTCGTACTCCTCCTGCTCGCCGATCGCCTGTGCGGCACGGGCGAGGGCGTGCAGGGCACGCAGGAAGCCGCGGTTCGGCTCGTGCTCCCAGGGAACCGGGCCGTGGCCCTTCCAGCCGCTGCGGCGCAGCGCGTCCAGGCCGCGGTGGTAGCCCGTGCGGGCGTACGCGTACGACTCGACGGTCGCGCCCCGCTCGTACGCCTCGTCGGCGAGCTGCGCCCAGGCGAGCGAGGAGGTGGGGTGCGCGGCGGCGACGTCGACCGGCGCGGTACCCGACGCGAGCATTTCCCGTGGCCCGGGGTCGTCGGGGAGGTGGGTCGGGGGCGGGCCCCCGAGGAGGTTCTCGTGAATGGACATGCCCCAAGTCTGCGTCATGAGGACGGCTGCGGCGCAGTGCCGGGGTGGGTAACCCGGCGCTTCGAGGTGCCCGGCGTTGTCGCTGGGGCGGGGTGGGTCCGCAGCCCGGCGTAGCCGGGTGCCGCCGCGCCCACCCGTGCCGCCCCAGCGGCACGACTGCCCGCGGCTCGGCCAGTCCTACGCCAACCGCTTCCGCACCGGCTCCCCCTCCAGCGGCGGTGCCGTCACACCCCCGTGCCGCAGACACTCCGGCCGCTTGCACCCCGGCGGCGGCCTCCGTACCACCGCCGCCGCGACCACCGCCCCCACCACCAGCGCCCCCGCACACCACGCCATCGACTTCCCGAAGGCGACGTCGAACGCAGCCGGCTCCCGGTACGCCTCCTCCCCCATCCCCGCCAGCAGCGGCAACGCCGCCACCGCCACCAGCCCCGCCGCCCGGGCCGCCGCGTTGTTGATCCCGCTGGCCAGCCCCGCCCGGGTCACGTCCACCGACCCGAGCACGGTCGCCGTCAGCGGCGCCACCAGCGTGACCATGCCCAGTCCGAGCACCAGCAGCGCCGGCAGCACATCGGCCAGGTACGACGCCCCCGGCCCGACCCGCAGCATCAGCAGCATCCCCGCGGCGCACAGCAGCGGCCCCACCGTCAGCGGGATCCGCGGTCCGATCCGGTCGGCCAGTTCTCCGGACCGCGCGGACAGCAGCAGCATCAGCACGGTCGTGGGCAGCAGCGCCGTACCGGCCGCGAGGGCCGAGTACCCCACCACCACCTGGAGCTGGAGCGCGGCGAGGAAGAAGAACCCGCCGAGGGCCGCGTACACGCACAGCGTGACGAGGTTGACGGCCGTGAACTGCCGGGACGCGAAGATGTCGGTCGGCATCATCGGATCGGGCCGGCGCCGCTCGACGACCACGAACGCGACGGCCGCGGCCAGCCCGGCCACCGCCGAGACCGCCACCACCGCACCGTCCCCGCCGGCCTCGATCAGCGCGTAGGTCACCAGGGCGAGGGCCAGCGCCCCCAGTACGGCCCCGAGCACGTCGAACCGCCCGTGCACCCGCTGGTCCCCCGACTCGGGCACGTGCCGCAAGGCGACCGGCACGCACAGCAGCGCCAGCGGAACGTTCAGCAGGAACACCCACCGCCAGCCCGGCCCGTCCACCAGCCAGCCGCCGACGAAGGGTCCGACCGCCGCGCCGACCCCGCCGAAGCCGGACCACAGACCCACCGCGCGGCCGCGGTCGTCGGGGTGGAAGGACGCCTGGATCAGTGCCAGCGACCCCGGGGTGAGCAGGGCACCGCCCACCCCTTGCAGGGCGCGCGCGGCGATCAGCACCCCGGCGTTCGGCGCGATCCCGCACAGCAGGGACGCCACCGCGAACCACACCACACCGACGACGAACACCTTCCGGCGCCCGAACCGGTCGCCCAGCGCCCCGCCCAGCAGGATCAGCCCGGCCAGCGTGACCATGTACGCGTTGACGGTCCACTGCAGGGCCGCCAGGTCCGCGTCGAGGTCACGGCCGATGCGGGGCAGCGCGATGTTGACCACGGTCGAGTCCAGCAGGGCCATGCTGGAGCCGAGGACGGTGGTGAGCAGGATCCACCGGCCCTGGGGCGAGGCGATCCGCACATCGGGCATGCAGGGAGCATACGGAAGAGCCCGGCACCAGGAGAGGTGCCGGGCTCGAACGCGTGGTCCGGAACGGACCTACTTGATCTTGGTGCCCGTCGAGCGGAGGTGGCCGCAGGCCTCGACGACACGCTGGGACATGGACGCCTCGGCCAGCTTGCCCCAGGTGCGCGGGTCGTAGGTCTTCTTGGAGCCGACCTCGCCGTCGACCTTCAGGACACCGTCGTAGTTGCGGAACATGTGGTCCGCGACCGGACGCGTGAAGGCGTACTGCGTGTCCGTGTCGATGTTCATCTTGACCACGCCGTTCTCCAGCGCGGTGCGGATCTCCTCCTCCGAGGAGCCCGAGCCGCCGTGGAAGACGAAGTCGAAGGGGCCGGGAGAGGCAGCCTTGCCGAACTTCGCGGCGACGCCCTCGTTCAGCTCCTTCAGCAGGTCGGGACGGAGGACGACGTTGCCCGGCTTGTACACGCCGTGCACGTTGCCGAAGGACGCGGCGAGCAGGTAGCGGCCCTTCTCGCCCAGGCCCAGGGCCTCGGCGGTGCGGATCGCGTCGTCGACCGTGGTGTAGAGGGAGTCGTTGATCTCGTGGGAGACACCGTCCTCCTCGCCACCGGTCGGGGTGATCTCCACCTCGAGGATGATCTTCGCGGCGCGGGCCTGCTCCAGCAGCTCCTGCGCGATGGAGAGGTTGTCGGCGAGGGTCTCGGCGGAGCCGTCCCACATGTGCGACTGGAACAGCGGGTTCAGGCCGGCCTCGACGCGCTTCTTGGACAGCGCCAGCAGCGGACGTACGTACCCGTCGAGCTTGTCCTTCGGGCAGTGGTCCGTGTGCAGCGCGATGTTCACCGGGTACTTCTCGGCGACGATGTGCGCGAACTCGGCCAGGGCGACCGCGCCGGTCACCATGTCCTTGCTGTACTGGCCGCCCAGGAACTCGGCCCCGCCCGTGGAGATCTGGACGATGCCGTCGCTCTCCGCCTCGGCGAAACCGCGCAGTGCCGCGTGCAGGGTCTGGGTGGAGGTCACGTTGATGGCCGGGTAGGCGAACTTTCCTGCCTTCGCCCGGTCCAGCATCTCGTTGTAGACCTCGGGAGTTGCGATGGGCATGCGTCCGCTCCTTGTATCTGCGGGTTGGCGTACTGCGTTGTCGGCCCTGACCTAGACCTTGGGGTGCGACGTCATCGTCGGCCCCATCTTTCCAGACTTGGCCGGAAGGTCCAGGCCACCGTCCACGCCCTGGTCGGTCCCGGCTCAGTCCAGGCCCAGCTCGTCCTTCGAGAACGCGAAGAGGTACGGCACTCCGGCGCCCTCCTGGATCTTCTCCGCGGCGCCGGTCGCCCGGTCGACGATGGTCGCGACGGCGACGACCTCGGCCCCGGCCTCCCGCACGGCCTCGACGGCGGTGAGCGGGGAGCCGCCGGTGGTGGAGGTGTCCTCGACGACCAGCACCCGGCGGCCCGCGATGTCCGGACCCTCGACGCGCCGCTGCAGGCCGTGCGCCTTGGCGGCCTTCCGTACGACGAAGGCGTCCAGGCGCCGCCCGCGCGCGGCGGCCGCGTGCAGCATGGCGGCGGCGACGGGGTCGGCGCCCATGGTGAGGCCGCCGACGGCGTCGAACCCGAACTCCTCGGTCAGGTCGAGCAGCACCTGCCCGACCAGCGGCGCGGCCTCGCCGTCGAGGGTGATGCGCCGCAGGTCGACGTAGTAGTCGGCCTCCAGACCCGACGACAGGGTCACCTTGCCGTGCACCACGGCCTTGTCCTTGATCTGCTGCAGCAGCGCGCCGCGTGTGCCTGGCGGCATTACTTCGTTGACATCCTTCATGCCGCCCAGCTTAGAGGCGGCGCCAGCTCCAGGTCGTGGTGGCCTCCAGCGGCTCCAGGGGCGTGACCAGGCGCGGTGCGGTGTTGAGCCCGTTGGGCGGGCCGGTCTGCGGCTCCACGCACACGGCGGCCTCCTGCTCGTCGTAGACGACGACCCATTCCTCGCGGCTGGTCACCTTCAGTTCCAGCTGACCGGGCCAGGTGAGGGTCGCGTCGACGCCGCCGGGCATCCCGAAGCAGTCGTCCCAGGGGCCGGGCTTCGGGTCGATCCGGTTGCCGGTGGGCAGGTGGTCGTCACCGCGCTCCTCCTGCCAGGCCGGGTCGAAGTCGAGCGTCACGTCCTCGCCGCCGAGGTTCCGGTTGAACCACGGGTGCCAGCCGATCTGCGCCGGGAACGACGACTCGTACGTCTCGACGGACATGGTCAGCGTCAGCGCGTCCTCGGCCAGGGCGACGACCTGGGTCACGCGGCCCGGGTGGGGCCAGGGGTCGACGAGCTCGTACGTGAGGACGGCCTCGGCCGTGCTCGTGCGGGCGGTGCGCCAGGCGCCGTCGCGGGCGGTGCCGTGAATGGCGTGCGGCGGGGCGTTGAGGGGCATCTGCCGTACGACGGCCCCGTCCAGGAAGCGCCCGTCCCGGATCCGTCCGCACCAGGGCACCATCGGGAAGCAGCCGAACCGCTGCCCCTGCCGGAGCAGCTCCACGCCGCCGATCCGCAGCCCTCCGACCCGGCCGCCGTTGCCCGGCTGCACGGTCACCTCCGCGTCGCCCGCGGTCAGCGTGATGTCTTCGTCACTCACGGGACGACCCTACTGGGGTGATCAAGGGTCCTCGTGCGGTGCGGGGCGTTTTCAGCGGCGTCGGCGCAGGGCCCGGACCGCCACGACGGCCGACGCCAGCGCGAGTGCGGCCGCGGGGGCCGCCCAGCGCAGCGGGGCGGAGGGCATCACGGTCTGCGGCGCGGGCACCGGCGCGTACCGCCCGCGCGGCGGCGCGTGGTCGACCTCCTCGGCACTCCGTCCGATCATCGTCCGCCGCGCATGCGCCGCCTCGGCGATGTCGTCGTCGTCCGCGTCCTCCCCGTCGGCCTCGTCGGCCCCGTTCGAGGGCCTGAGAGAAGACGGAGGCATGTCGGCGCCGAAGGCGGAGGGGGGCTCGGGGGCCGGGGCGGGGGGTTCCTCGGCGGGGGCGGAGGCGGTGGCGGGAGCGTCGTCGGCTGCGGGGGCCGGGGGCTCGTCCGCAGGCCCCGATACTCCGGCCTCCTCGACTCCGGCCTCCTCGTCGGCCTCGGCCATCGCACTCCTCTCGGCCCCCGCCGGAGGCGGAGGCGGTGGGGGCGCGTCGTCCGCGTCGGGGGTCGTCTCGTAGTCGGTCGTGGCCCGGGGTTCGAAGTCCTGGGTGGCCAGGGGCGCCGTCGTGTCCGGGGCTGCCGCGGCCAGCTGTTCCGCGAAACGGTTCAGCAGGCGGGTGACGGCGCCTTCGACCGCGTCGGACGGGAGGTCCTTGATCCGTCCGTCCGCGGCGGCCGTACCGTCGAAGACGACCGTCGTGCCGTCCTTGGCGTCCCGCAGGGCGATCCGCAGCGCGAGTTTCACCGAGCCGGTGCCACGGGCCTCCGTGGCGTCGCCCTCGACGGCGTACGCCCCGTCGTCCCCCCGGGACACCCGTACGGCGCCCCGGTACGTGACCGAATGGCTGCCGACCCTGATCTTCAGCCGCCCCGCGACGGGCTCGGCGCCGGCGTCCTGCTGGAGCCCCGGAACCGCCCGGGCGACCAGCGCGGGGTCGTCCAGCACCTCCCTGAGCCGCTCGGCCGGAACCGGAACGAACACCTCGTGCTCCATGTGGACGGACTCTACCCAGCACGCGCCGAAACGCACCCCCGCCTTCGGGATTCCCCCCTGATCCGCCCCCCGCCAGGCGTATGCTCACCCGGCTTCACCCGGCCTCACCAGGCCACCCGGGGCCCGCTCAGTAGCGCGGATGCACCAGCGTCGACGCGGGCAGCCCCGCGATCCGTGTGGCCCGCGCCGCCCGTTCCCCCGCCGCGAGGGACGCGTCGTCGAGGACGTACGGGCGCGGGCCCTCCGGGTCGAGGCGCGGTCGTGGCTCCGTACGGGCGGCCAGGACGAAACCCCAGTCCCGGGGCGCCCGGGAGCGGTCGGCGGGGGTGCGGTCGGGGCCGGCGGCGAAACCGGCGTGGCGGCCGCCCGTGCCGTACGGGGCGGTGCGGAAACCGGCCGCGCGCACGGTCGCCTCCACCGTCCAGAACACCCGGGGGCCGGCCGCGACGGGCCCGGCGTGCACCACGAGCCGGCCGCCGGGGGCGAGCACCCGCCGCGCGAGGCCGTAGAACTCCTGCGAGTACAGCTTCGTGCTGGCCGTGATGCCCGGGTCCGGCAGATCCGACAGGACCACGTCGTACGTCCCCGGGGGCGCGCCGCGCAGCCACGCGAAGGCGTCCTGCGTGGTCACGCGCACGCGAGGGTCGCCGAACGCGTGCTTGTTCAGCGCCGACAGGGCCGGGTCGGTGCGGGCCAGGCGCAGCACCTCCCTGTCGAGTTCGACGACGTCGACGCGTTCCACCCCGGGATGCCGCAGCACCTCGCGCGCCGCCAGCCCGTCACCGCCGCCGAGGACGAGCACGCGTGCGTGCGGCCCGGTCATGGCCGGGTGGACGAGGGCCTCGTGGTAGCGCAGTTCGTCGCGCTCGCTGACCCGGAGCCGGCCGTCGAGGAACAGGCCCAGGGGCCGGCCGTCCGTACCGCCCGCGAGGACCACCTCCTGCACGCCGGTCTGGAGCGCCACGCGTACGTCGTCGCCGTAGACCGCCTGCCGCGCGGCCCGTTCGAAGTCGTCGACGAGGACGGCGGCCGAGGCGAGGACCGCCAGCACGAACGCGTTGGCGGCCAGCAGCAGCCAGCGGGCGCGCCGGGTCAGGTCCCGGCGGAACAGGCCGAGCACCAGCGCGCCCCCGACGACCGCGTTGACGGCGCCGGTGAGCAGCGCGCCGGTCAGCTGGCCGAGGAACGGCAGCAGCAGGAAGGGGAAGGCGAGTCCGCCGACGAGCGCGCCGACGTAGTCCGCGGCGAACAGGTCGGCCACCGCGCCGCCCGCGTCCTGGCGGCGGATGCGCTGGATCAGCTCCATCAGCAGCGGTACCTCGGCGCCGATGAGCAGGCCGGTCGCCAGGGAGAAGGCGACCAGGAGGCAGCGCGGCCCGCTGGCCCACATCCCGCCCCAGTCACCGGTCCAGGCGAAGACCGCGTACAGGGCCATCGCGCTGCACCCGCCGACGAGGGCGAGGGCCGCCTCGACCGCGCCGAAGCCGGCGGCGGCCAGCCCGCGCAGCCGCTTCGCGGCGAGGGAACCGATGCCCATCGCGAAGACCATGACGGACAGCACGACGGACGCCTGGGTGACGGAGTCGCCCATCAAGTAGGAGGCGAGGGCGACGAGTTCCAGTTCGTACACCAGCCCGCAGGCCGCACAGACGAACACGCCCGCGAGGACCAGGAACCGTCCGGTGCCGGGCCGGACGGGCAGCCGCGCCGGGCCGCCGGGGCCGCCCGGGGCGCTCCAGGGCGGCGGGGAACCGGGCGGGGCGGGCACGTGCGGCTCGATCACTCTGCGACGTTACGTCACGGCTCCACTGCGGTTCGTCACCCACACGTGTGGTGCTGGTTTACAGAGGGCGGATCACGGTACGAGATCCGGTTCGCCGCGTGCGTGCCGTGCGGGGGAGATTCAGGGGGTGGGGGCGGTCGCCGGCATCCGTACGCCCACCTTCGTGCGGGTCGCGACCAACTGGCCGTCCTGCGGGTACGCGTGCCAGGTCCGCCAGTGCACCTGGCCCTCGTGGTGCTGGGCCAGCAGTGCCGTGAAGGCGTGCGGGCTGCCGGGGAAGACGCCGGCCAGGCCGTGCGGGTGGTCGGAGACGAGGGCCAGCAACTCCTGGGCACGGCCCGCGAAGGAGCCGGGCGAGAGGACCTCGACCCGGGCCGCGAACTCGTACTCCCAGTCGCCCACGCGCTTGGCGACGCCGAGCGGCAGCGGTGTGCTGCTGCCCGGGATGCACGCCACCGTCTCCGAGCAGGTGCCCCGCTCCTCCTCCAGCAGGACCTGGTGGGACGCGCCGAGAAGTCGCAACTGAAGTCTGATGCCTGTCAGTTCGAGGTCGAGCGTGGCCAGTGCGGGAAGCGGCTCGCGCCCCAGGGCCCAGGCGAGATCGGCCGCGCGCGTGTCGGTGTAGGAGGTGTTCAGGGTCGTGAGCATGGATCGGCTCCGCAAGCACACAAGGAGAGGGAGGTGGGTCCGCTGCGCCCCGGTCGCACCGGGGGGATTCGGCCCGGGTCAGCCCAGTCGGCCGGTTTCAGGAAGGTGTCCGCAGGACGTCCGAGGGGCTGCGTTGGTGATTTAGAGGGAATCATGAACTGTGGCGCCGCCACAGCGTTTTTACCCAAGTTCGTAGGGTTTCCATCCCTCAGAGGGCTCCACAGCTCAACTGTTCAACTACGGCGTGCGCCGGCACCGGGGAGGCGTGCGCCGGTGCGCCGTGGCGCACGCCGGGATCCGGACGGGACGGACACCCTGGCTGAGGCCGGGATCCCGAAATGCCCATGTGACGCGCGCAGTTGCCGGAGTCACCCTCGACCTGCCACGCCGTGGCGCCGGTTGTCCTACAGGCATGCGAAGTTGCCAGAACACACTCGGAGCCACCGAACAGATGTCCGACTCGTACGCCGGACGGGAACCCCGGACTCCGGACTCCGGCCACACGCACGAACGCGGGGCCCGCCCCAGGTGCGGGCCCCGCGTTCGGTGGCTGTGGCTTCCCCGTCGGAAGCGCGAAGGCGTGCGTCAGCTGCCTCCACCGCCGCAGCCACCTCCGCCGCCACCGCCCCCGCCGCAGGACGACCCGCCGCCGCAGGAGTGTCCGCCGGACGAGCCGGAGTCTCCCCCGCCGGCCCACCAGCTGCCGCTGCCGCTGCCGCCGGAGGACGCGGCCCCGCCACGCGCCCGCTGTCCGGAACCGCCCCCGCGCGCCTTGGACACCAGCGCCCCGACCAGGACGACTCCGATCACCGCCAGGATGATGCCGACAACCATGGCGTCACCCTCCTTCCGTTTCCCCCGAAGCGGCCCCCCGTGGGCGCCTCGCTCTTGCGTGAACAGGGGATGCCCGCTCCCCGCACGAGCCAAAGCAGAGTTGAGGAACTCCAGAGCTTCGGCGGAGGATGACCCGCATGACCTCCAGTGCGCGCCCCCTCCTCAACCGCCGGCTCGCCGAGTTCGGGACGACGATCTTCGCCGAGATGTCCGCCCTGGCCCTGAGCACCGGCGCCATCAACCTCGGGCAGGGCTTCCCCGACACCGACGGCCCCGAGGAGGTCAGGGAGGCCGCCGTACGGGCACTGCGGGACGGGCTCGGCAACCAGTACCCGCCGGGCCCCGGCGTCCCCGAGCTGCGCACCGCGATCGCCGCCCACCAGCAGCGGCGCTATGGACTGTCGTACGACCCGGACCGGGAGGTCCTCGTCACCGCGGGCGCCACGGAGGCCATCGCCGCCTCGCTGCTCGCCCTGCTGGAGCCGGGTGACGAGGTGGTCGCCCTCGAGCCGTACTACGACTCGTACGCGGCGTGCATCGCGATGGCGGGCGGGCGCCGCGTGCCGGTCACGCTCCGCCCGGACGACGGCCGCTTCCGCCTGGACCTCGACGAACTGCGCGACGCCGTCACCGACCGCACCCGGCTGCTGCTGATCAACACCCCGCACAACCCGACCGGCACGGTCCTCACCCGCGCGGAGCTGGCCGCGATCGCCGAGCTGGCGGTGGAGCGGGACCTGCTCGTGGTGACGGACGAGGTCTACGAGCACCTGGTCTACGACGACGCCGAGCACGTCCCCCTGGCGACGTTCCCGGGAATGCGCGAGCGTACGGTCACCATTTCCAGCAGCGGCAAGACGTTCTCGTTCACCGGCTGGAAGGTCGGCTGGGTGACGGCGGCCCCGGAGCTGGTCACGGCGGTGCGCTCGGCAAAGCAGTACCTGACGTACGTGGCGTCGGGGCCGTTCCAGTACGCGGTCGCGGAGGCCCTGGCGCTGCCCGAGTCGTACTTCACGACCTTCCGGGACGACATGCTGGCCAAGCGGGACCTGCTGGCGGCGGGCCTGGAGGAGGCCGGTTTCCGGGTCTTCCGCCCGTCCGGCACCTACTTCGTCACCACCGATATCCGCCCCCTCGGCGAGACGGACGGCTTCGCCTTCTGCCGCGGCCTGCCGGAACGCGCCGGTGTGGTCGCCATCCCCAACGCGGTCTTCTACGACCACCGCGAGGAGGGCGCCCCGTTCGTACGGTTCGCGTTCTGCAAGCGGACGGGGGTGCTGGAGGAGGCCGTGAAGCGGCTCGGGGCGGCGTTCTAGACGGACCGGGCGGGCTGTCCCCAGCCGCGTTCCGTCGAAGGGCGGGCGGTGACTACACAAGCCCCAGAATCACCCGCACGCGCTCCTCCACATGCCTCATCTCACTCGGCGCCAGCAGGCCGAGGCGCCGCCGGAGTCTTTGTTTGTCCACGGTGTGCAGGTCGGTGCAGTTCACGTAGGACTCGTCGTACTTGGTCACCCCGCAGTCGTGGCCGATCAGTACGTGGGTGGAAGCTGGACCAGGCGTTCCGGTGATCAGCGCAACCGTCAGCGCCGACAACGGTTCGGCGATCCGGTTCACCGTGAGCACGACCACGGGGTGCGGGCCGATGGGGCTGGGGAGGGCGCAACCCCACACCTCGCCCCGAAGGGCGGAGCCGGGATTCACCATTCGGTCTCGTCCGCTGCCGCGAGTTCCTCGGCCGTCGCGGGCGGAACTCCCTCGGGAGTTGGAGCCTGGCCGCCACGGTAGAAGTCACGGATCTCCTGTGCGGCGGCGACCTCGGTTGCCTCGCGGGAGAGCAGCCGAAGCCCTTCGCGCAGGGCGTCGGAGAGCGAGTGCAGCTGGAGGGTCTGCATCACCTGCTGCAGTTCCGCCATCTCATCCGGGCGCAGCCGTACCTGGGCCACGCTCGTGGCGCTGCTGTCGCCCTGCTTCCGGCGCGTCTGCGAGGCCCGTGACGTGGCCGAGGTTCGCTTCTTCGCAGTGGCCCCTGGCGTCCGGCGATTCTGACCCGTCTTCGACGTCATCCCAGCCTCCCATCGCGTATGACAAATGTAGTACACCCAGTGTCGCCCTCGCGTTTCAGCTGGTCAAGCCATTCTGCGTGGTCGGTTCAGGCGGCGGCCGACAGATCCGTCCCGGGTCGTCGGCAGTCCCGGCAGCGCCCGGGCTCCGGGGCGCGGAAGGCGCGCTCGCAGCCGTCGCAGGTCTGGAAGGGCGGGACGGCAGGGCGCTCGGAGATGGAGGGCTGCGGGGATGG
Source organism: Streptomyces sp. NPDC016851 (assembly GCF_055562795.1). NCBI lineage: Bacteria > Bacillati > Actinomycetota > Actinomycetes > Kitasatosporales > Streptomycetaceae > Streptomyces > Streptomyces sp. NPDC016851. Next base: position 386,270 of record NZ_JBVHEP010000001.1, on the reverse strand, counting down.
CGGCGGTACCGGCAGCGGTGTCTCCTGGAGACGGAAGGCGAGGACGCTGGCCGGTCTGGCCCGGAAACGGTCGGGGAGCCGTACGGTCAGCAACTCCGTGATCTCCCGTGGTCCGACACCGGCCGCCAGCCACTCCGCGACGGCCGGCGCCAGTCGGGCGGCCTCCTGGGCTGACAGGACGAGACGAGGGTCGACCCGACGCAGGGCGGCCAGTACGGCGACCGCCTTCGGGTCGGCGTCACCGAGTGTGGGTGCCGGGCTCTCGGTCACCGCAGGACGGTCAGCGGGCGCCGCCTCCCGTCGGGGCGCGGCCTCCCGGACAGCGGGCCGGGGGCGGGGGCGGGGCGGCTCGGGCGGGTCGTCAGGGCCTTCGCCGCGGGGTACGTCGTAGAAGTACGTCCTGGTACGCACCTGCCCGGTGGGCATCCGTTCGCGACGGCGCTCCAGGTATCCGGCCGCTTCGAGCTCCCTGAGCGCCCGCGAGATCAGAATCTCGCCCTCGCTGAAGTGCTCGCACAGGGCGGTGATGGTCACGGGGGAGCCGTCGGGCAGGGAGGAGATGTACGCCGCGACACCGATCGTGACCGCGCTGCCGCGCCGCTGGGCGAGGGCGTTGGAGATCACCGTGAAGTCGGCCGTCAGCCGGGTGCGTACGTGGATCACGCCGGAGGTCGGAGCTCCGGCGTCGGCGCGCAGGCGCGCGTTAGACTGCGAGTCAGCCATCGGGAAGGCGTCTACTTCCTGATCGGTCAGGCCCTCGATCGGGATTGCCGTCCCGGCCGGGGGCCGTATCTGTTTGCGGTTGTCGCGGCGAACGTAACGGTCCGTGTCCCGCGCCTGCAAGCCGGTCACTCGCACGGGTGACTCCCGCCCGCCGACGCGGGGAGGGTGGGTGGGCGGGTAGTTCTTTCCCCGGTTCTTTGAGGAGGTCAGCGGCCCACCGGACCCTCGCGGACAAGGGCCCGGTGGGCCCGCAGCGCGGACGGCGACCGGGAACCGGCCCCCTCAGGGACGGCCGCGCCGCGCCTTCAACTCGCCTATGAAGGCGTCCCAGGAGGCGGCTTCGAAGCACAGCGCTCTCGTCGTCGGTGAGCTGGCGGCGAACGCCGTACAGCACGGTCGGGTCCCCGGCCGGGAGTTCGGTCTCCGGCTCGCCCTCGACCGGGCTGCAGGGGTGCTGCGTGTCGAGGTCGCGGACGCCGCCTCCGCGAGGCGACTCCCTACGGCCGCGCCCTCGTCGTCTCCCGATGGCGAGTCCGGCCGGGGGCTGCTCCTGGTGGACGTCCTGGCCGTGCGCTGGGGGTCGGCGCCTCGCAGCCCGGTGGGCAAGACGGTATGGGCGGAGCTGCGTCTTGAGATGTGATTCAGCGAGCGTCCGCCTCGGGCTCCGGGCGCGGGAGCTCGTCGAGGTCGAGGGTGAAGGTGGCGGCCGTGGCCAAAACGGTAGCGGGACACTACGGGATTACCCGGCGACCTCGGTCGGCTCGTCCTTGGACTTGTCGGGGTAGATCAACCGCACGCCACCGCCGATCATCAGGAAGCAGCTCAGCAACAGGGCGAAGCGCGCGAACCTCGCGCCGCCCTCCCAATCAGCTGAAGGCCCCAAGACCAACCAGAACGCGAGAGCCATCGCCGCAACCACAACCACTACGCCCAGTAACCGGCGCACCCCATGCTCCCTGCTCTTGCGATCTTCAGACAGCCGCTCACCCTACTCATCGAAACAGCAGCGCAAGGCTGGGTCCGTCCATGGGATCTGCTCGTGCCCGAAAGGCAAAACGGCGCGTACAGCACGTACCTGCTCGTACGCGCCGACGCGCCGCTGGGGCGGAGGCCTGCCGGCCTACTCCTCGTCCTCGGGCTTCTCCGCCTCGTTGATCTCCTCCTCGAGACCCAGCTGCTCGATGAGCCACTTGTCGAACTCGATCGCGGCCCGCACCCAGCTGACCGTCGAGGAGACGAAGTGCTCCAGGCTCACGCCCATGCCGATCAGCATCTGGGCCTCGCCGATGAGGCGGACCGTGCCGTCGTCGTGGGTGTGGCTGTAGACCTTGGGCCACAGGGTGCGGCGGTTCCAGTCGTCGATGGACTCCAGGATCTGCGGCTTGGCCTCGATCTCGTGAGGCCGGTCGTAGAACGTCCGCACGGAGAAGACCTGCTGGTCTCCCTCACCCCGGAACATGAAGTAGGTGCGGAACTGCTCCCACGGCGCCGCGAGGTCTCCCTCGTCGTCGACGACGTACTTGAGCTCCATCTGGTCGAGGAGCTGCTTCACGAGGTCCTGATCCGGGACGACGGGGCCCGCCGGTCCTTGCGGCTGCGGCTCGGGCTGGCCCCCGAAGTTCGGAATCGAGGACGGGTCGATGGTCACCGTGATTTTCCCTTCGTACGGATCCCGCCATCCTCCCCCATGCGGGGAGGGGGGTGGCAAGCCCCGACTACCCCGCTAAGCCCATGGCTGACACGATCCGGTCAACCGCAACCTCCAGGTGCCGCACGCCGTCCTCCTGAATGACGGACGGAGGGGGTCACGGTGGCGGAACCGGGCAGGGGTCACACACGGTGGCGGCTGATCCTGCCCGTCCTGGCCGTGCCGGTGCTCGTCCTCGGGTTCCTGATCGTCGGCCTCTTCGCCTGGGCCCTGTCGGACGAGGATGACCCGCGTGCCGGGGCCATGAAGAAGGTGACCTGCGCCGAGGCGCTGGCCTTCGGCGGTGCCTCGGCCCCGGCGCACGCCCACGTCGGGAACTGCACCCTGCAGCAGGGCATCGACACCGCCTACACGGCGGTGCTGCGGATGCCGCGCGAGGACGTGCGCGGCTGGCTGCGCGAGACGTACCCGAAGGCGCCCGAGACCCGCTCGGACGCCTCCTGCGGGGCGCTCTGTCTCGACGTGACCCACGAGGACGGCCTGCCCGCCACGGCCGGGGCCCACGTGGTGCAGGTGCGCGTGGAGTACGAGAACGCCGAGACGGCGCGGGTGCGCTTCTCGGCGTTCACGATGTGATCGACGGTCTCAGGGGCCCTTACAGCGTCTTGCCCGTCGCCGGGCCCACCAGCAGTTCGTCGCCGACACGGTCGACGCGGACCGTGTCGCCGTCCTTGATCTCGCCGGACAGGATCTCCTTGGCGAGCCGGTCGCCGATGGCGGTCTGGACGAGGCGGCGCAGCGGGCGGGCGCCGTACGCCGGGTCCATGCCCTCCTCCGCGAGCCAGGCCAGGGCCTCGGGCGTGACGTCCAGGGCGAGGCGCCGCTCGGCGAGCCGCTTGGCCAGGCGCTCGATCTGGAGCTTGGCGATGCGCTCCAGCTCGGGCTTGGTCAGGGCGGCGAAGACGACCAGGTCGTCCAGGCGGTTGAGGAACTCCGGCTTGAAGGAGGTCCGCACCACCTCCAGCACCTGTTCCTTCTTCTCCGCCTCGCTGGTGAGCGGGTCGACGAGGAACTGACTGCCCAGGTTCGACGTCAGCACCAGGATGGTGTTGCGGAAGTCGACCGTGCGGCCCTGGCCGTCCGTGAGGCGCCCGTCGTCCAGCACCTGGAGCAGGATGTCGAAGACCTCGGGGTGGGCCTTCTCCACCTCGTCCAGCAGGACGACGGAGTACGGGCGGCGGCGCACCGCCTCCGTGAGCTGGCCGCCCTCCTCGTAGCCGACGTATCCGGGCGGGGCGCCGACCAGCCGGGACACACTGTGCTTCTCGCTGTACTCCGACATGTCGATACGGACCATCGCCCGCTCGTCGTCGAAGAGGAAGTCGGCGAGGGCCTTGGCCAGCTCGGTCTTGCCGACACCGGTCGGGCCGAGGAAGAGGAAGGAGCCGGTGGGGCGGTCGGGGTCGGAGATCCCGGCGCGGGACCGCCGTACGGCGTCGCTGACCGCCCGCACGGCCTCGGTCTGGCCGATGAGCCGCTTGCCCAGCTCGTCCTCCATGCGCAGCAGCTTCTGCGTCTCGCCCTCCAGCAGGCGCCCGGCGGGGATGCCGGTCCAGGAGGCGACGACGTCGGCGATGTCGTCGGCGCCGACCTCCTCCTTGACCATGGTGTCCCTGGCGACCTCCTCTTCCGCTTCGGAGGCGGCCTCCAGCTCCTTCTCCAGGGCGGGGATCTCGCCGTAGAGCAGCTTGGAGGCGGTGTCGAAGTCGCCGTCGCGCTGGGCGCGCTCGGCCTGGCCGCGCAGTTCGTCGAGGCGTTCCTTCAGCTCACCGACGCGGTTGAGGGACTGCTTCTCCTTCTCCCAGCGGGCGGTGAGGCCGCGCAGCTCCTCCTCCTTGTCGGCGAGGTCACGGCGCAGCTTCTCCAGGCGCTCGCGGGAGGCCGCGTCGGTCTCCTTGCCGATCGCCAGCTCCTCCATCTTCAGCCGGTCGACGGCGCGCTGGAGTTCGTCGATCTCGACGGGCGAGGAGTCGATCTCCATGCGCAGCCGGGAGGCCGCCTCGTCGACGAGGTCGATGGCCTTGTCGGGCAGGAAGCGGGAGGTGATGTACCGGTCGGAGAGGGCGGCGGCGGCGACCAGCGCGCTGTCGGCGATCTGCACCTTGTGGTGGGCCTCGTACCGTCCCTTGAGTCCCCGCAGGATCGCGATGGAGTCCTCGACGCTCGGCTCGGCGACCAGCACCTGCTGGAAGCGCCGCTCCAGGGCGGCGTCCTTCTCGATCCGCTCCCGGTACTCGTCCAGCGTGGTGGCACCCACCATGCGCAGTTCACCGCGCGCGAGCATGGGCTTGAGCATGTTGCCCGCGTCCATGGCGGAGTCGCCGCCGGCACCGGCCCCCACGACGGTGTGCAGCTCGTCGATGAAGGTGATGATCTGCCCGTCGGAGTCCTTGATCTCGGCGAGGACGGTCTTCAGCCGCTCCTCGAACTCGCCGCGGTACTTGGCCCCGGCGACCATGGCCCCGAGGTCGAGGGCGACGAGCCGCTTGTCCTTCAGCGACTCGGGCACGTCCCCCTTGACGATCCGCTGGGCGAGCCCTTCGACGACGGCGGTCTTGCCGACGCCGGGCTCGCCGATGAGGACGGGGTTGTTCTTGGTCCGCCGGGACAGCACCTGCACGACGCGCCGGATCTCCTGGTCCCGCCCGATGACGGGATCGAGCTTGCCTTCCCGCGCGGCGGCCGTGAAGTCGGTGCCGAACTTCTCCAGGGCCTTGTACTGCCCCTCGGGGTCGGCCGTGGTCACGCGTCGCGCCCCTCGCGTCTTCTGGAAGGCGTCCTGCAGCTTCCTGGCGTCGGCGCCCTGCTGGGACAGCACCTCGCCGGCCGCGCCGCCCTTCGCGGCGATGGCGATGAGGAGGTGCTCCGTGGAGAGGTACTCGTCCCCGAGGTCCTTGGCACGGGCCTGCGCGTCCGCGACGACGGCGAGCATCTCGCGGTTGGGCTGGGGCGGCGCCACGGTGGACCCGGTCACGCTGGGCAGCCCGGCGAGCACGCGCTCGGCTCCGGCGCGTACGGCCGCCTGGTCGGCGTCGACCGCGGCGAGCAGATCGGTGATGTTCTCGTTGTCCTGCCCCTGGAGCAGCGCCAGCAGCAGGTGGGCTGGGGTGAGGTCGGGGTGGCCCTCGGTCACGGCCCGGTTGCTGGCCGCGTTGATGGCGTCCCGGCTCCTGTTGGTCAGCTCGGCGTCCACGTTCGCGTTCTCCTCCTTGCACTGACCCGAACGGCTTGCACAAAGTTGAGTCTAGTCCACTCAAGGCCGGTTCGGGGAGGAGACAGGGGCTAAGTTCCGGGGCATGGCGACCAAGTACTCCGTCGATCCGAGTGCCCCGGACCCGCCGTATCTCGCCTTCTGGCGGGAGCGGCACGTGTGCACGCTGACGACTCCGCGCCCGGACGGCACTCCGCACGTGGTACCCGTCGGGGTCACATACGATCCCGAGGCCCGGCTCGCTCGGGTGATCACCAACAAGGCGAGCGCCAAGGTGCGGCACGTCCTGGCCGCCGGGGAGCAGGGAGCGGCGGTCGCGGTCTGCCAGATGGAGGGCCGGCGCTGGGCCACACTGGAGGGCCGGGCCTTCGTCCGTACGGAACCGGAGCGGGTGGCCGAGGCGGAGCGCCGTTACGCGGAGCGCTACGGACGGACCCCTTCGCCGAACCCCGCGCGCGTGGTGATCGAGATCGAGCTGACGCGCGCGATGGGGCGAGGGTGAGCGAGGTTGAGCAGAGTGAAAATCCACACCGGTGATCGATTGGATCCGGCCACGGCGTGACTCGGGTGATACCCGGAAATGTCCCCAGAAACTGCAGCGGCGTCACCGTGTTCAGGTCACGGTGACGCCGCTGCGGGGGGAAGCACCTGAGCGATCTTTTACGACGGGGGAATCGCGTCAGGCACTGCGGGGGGTGGCAGAGATGGTCCTCGGGACGGGAGAGTCGGCTTCCACCTGCTCGTGGTCCCTTTGGTCCAGGTTCACAAAGATCATTCCGTACCGTACGGCACACCGCACGGGCTGCGGCGCCCCCCGAGGCCGCCGCAGACACCGGTAAGCCCGTACGTCCTCGTCCTCGTCCCGCGTGACGACCACCGGCTCACCGAACACGGTCACCATCAACGAGTCACCGCTGTGGGGGATGGCGGTGACCAGGTCGATGAAGTGCCAGCCGGAGCGGTAGGCGGTGGCCATTTCGCGGCGGAAGGAGCGGTCGTCGGGTGGAGTGGTCACGGTCAGCTCCCGGATCCCGCTGTCGCGGAACTCGGCCAGCTGGTGTTGTTCACGCCGTAGCTGGTCTGAGCCACCGCCGGCCAACTGGTGTTCGCCCGAACATCGCCCTTCTCATCGGAGAAGCCACTCAGCGCGCCGAGGGTTACAACGACGGAGAAGGCGGCGACAAGCACCGAGCGAAGCATTCTGTTCCGCATAGTCGGCTTCGTCCTCACTTGAAGGTCCCCTTTTCCCCCGTCGAGTACGACGATGGCTCATTCGGGCACGTCATGGCCACACAATCGATGCATCATGTTCCTGCATGTTCAGGACCCTGGGGGGTGGAGATTTGACCACAGATCGAGCAAAAGGGGCACATCCCCATGCGATGACCGAGTGGTGCGAGGAGGGCGGACGCTTGTATGCCACCGCTCTGCGCACCGGACGCATCGCACGCGCAGACGTGGAATCGGCCCCCTGTCTGATGGAGTTCGCCCTGCTCCACCCCGATCCGGACGATCCCGACTGGCTGCGCCCCGTGGCCCCGGTCGTCGCCCTTTCCCGACAACTCAACCCCCTGGAACACGAGATCGCCGAGCGCAGGCGCCTGGCCGTCGACCTTGCGGAGACCTTTCAGCCGTTCATGGCCCTGGGCACCCAGATCGCAACGGTAAGTGACTCCATCACCGTGCTGGAAGGCGGTGACCGTATCAACGCCGCACTCAACATGGCCACAGTCCAGTGCCGGACCGAGGTCCTCACCCTCCAGCCAAGCGACCGCATGTCCGAACGCAGCCTCCTGAGAGGGCTGGAACGCGACAAGCCACTCATCGAACGTGGCGTGCGAATCCGTACGGTGTACCAGCACACCGCCCGTTACAACCCGGAGCAACTGGCCTACGCGGCCAGGCTCTCCGACGGCAAGGCGGAGTACCGCACCATAGACGAGTTGGTGGAACGTTTGATCATCTGCGACCAAACCGTCGCCTTCATCCCCGCCCGGGACGACCAACAGGTCGCCCTGGAACTGCGCCACCCCGGCCTCGTCCGCTATCTGATCAAGCTTTTTGAATACCTGTGGGACCGCGCGGTCCCACTGAGCACCGGCACCCCGTACGAAGCCACCGGCGGTATCACGGACGTCCAGCACTCCATAGCCAAGCTTCTGGTCGAGGGCCACGTCGACGAGGCCATCGCCCGCCGCCTCGGCATGAACGTCCGTACCTGCCGCGCTCACATAGCCAAGCTGGCGTCGGCCCTGGGGAGCGGCAGCCGCGCCCAACTCGGGTACCTCATAGCGCAGTCGGGGATCCTGAAGCAGGACCACTGAAGAGGAGGACGTTCCGAGTGACGTCGGCGCACCACTTACCGCACGACGCGGAAGAACTGTGCCCTGCCGGGACGGAGCTGTACGAACGAGCTCTGCGCGAAGGGCACGTGCCCGCGGAAGCGGCCGATGCCGCGCCCTGTCTGATGGACTTCGGCCTGCTGCACCCCGCCGTCGACGACCTTCACCGGCTCGAGCCCGTGGCGCCGGCCGTCGCCCTCCACCGACTGCTGCGGACCTCCGCGGAACACATCGCGCGCGAAAGACGGCGCGAGGAACGGCTGGCCGAGACATTCGAACCGCTCATGGCCGTCGAAGGGCATCGTACGGCTGCGGCCGCCACCCCGATGCTGACGCTCCTCAGCGGAAGGGAGCGGATCAACAAGGCCATCACCGAGGCCATGGCGGACGCCTCACGGGAACTGCTCACCATCCAGCCCCGTGCCAAGATCACCAGGGAACGGGTCGAAGCGGCCTACGCCGTCGCCACGGACCGCGACCAGGCTCTGCTGGACCGCGGCGGCCGCATCCGCACCCTCTACCAGCACACCCTCCGCCACTCTCCTTTGACCGTCGCGCACCAGGAACGGCTGAGGGGCGACATCGAGGCGCGTGCGCTGGACGAGGTCACCGACCGGCTCATCATCGTCGACCGAGTCGTCGCCTTCGTCCCCGCCGACGGCAACGGCGACCTCGCGCTGGAGATACGCCACCCGGCCATCGTGGGATACCTGTCCACCACCTTCGACCGCTTCTGGCACCTCGCGGTCCCCGTGTTCCCCGAAGCCGCCCCCCAGCCCTGCCCCGACGGCATCACCCCCCGCCAGCGCGCCATAGCCACCCTCCTGGTCGAAGGCCACACCGACGCCGTCGTCGCCGACCGCCTGGGCATGAACATCCGCACCGCCCGCGTCCACATCGCCAAGCTCGCCGCGACGCTGGGCAGTCAGAGCCGGGCACAGCTCGGGTTTCTCATCGCACGCTCGGGGATTCTTGACCAGGGATGCTGAGGGGCGCCGGCGAGTGCGGCCTGCCGTCCAGGCCCGCCTGGGCGATCCGCACTCCCAACTGCGTACGGCTCGCCGCGCCCAGCGTCTCCGACAGCCGGGCGATATGCGCCCGGCACGTCCGCACGCTGATGCCCAGGCGTTCCGCGATGACCGCGTCCTGGTGCCCTTCCGCCAGCAGCGCCGCGATCGACTGCTCCCGGTGGGAGATGCCCTCGATGCCGGTGTCGGGCAGCGGCGCGGTCAGCGGGATGGCGAGGCGCCAGAGGCGCTCGAACACCGTGACCAGGTACTCGACGATCGCCGGGTGCCGTAGCTCCAGGGCCATCGTGCGGTCGGTGTTGGCGGGGATGAAGGCCACCGTCCGGTCGAAGAGGATCAGCCGGTCGATCACCTCGTCCAGCGTGCGCGCCTCCACCGCGTCGCCCATCAGCTCCAGATAGTTCAGCAGCCCCTGCCCGTGCCGGGCGACATGCGTGTACAGGTCCCGCATCCGTACGCCCCGGCCGCGCAGCGCCAGCGCCCGGTGCAGCCCCTCGGAGAGTTCCGCTTCGCGCCGGATGCCGCCCGGCTGCACCGTGAGCACCTCGGTCGTGCACGCCTGGGTCGCCTCGTCCATCGCGGCCTGGATCCGGGCCAGGCCGTCCAGCACCCGGATCGCCGAGCCCTCGGCCGCCGACTGGGCCGGCTGTACGTGCCGCCCCAGCCCGGCGTACCACTCGAACGCCGCCACGGCCGAACCCACCCGTCGCTGGCTCGCGCTGACCTCGTCGTACATCCCGCGCAGCAGCCGGGTCATGACCTCCTGCGGGGAGGTCGGCACCAGCCAGTCCATGTCGTCGGGGTCCGGGTGCAGCAGGGCGAGTTCCAGCAGGCACGGCACCGGCTCGGCGTCCCGGCGCGGCACGCGGCCCCGCCGTACGGCCCGGGAATACACGCGATCCCCGGCCTCGCACAGTCGGTCGGCACCATGTGGATGCTCCTCCGCCCCGTGCCCGGCCATCGCCCATCCCACCCCCGGTTTCGCCGCCTTGCCGCAGCGGCAACTATGCGCGGCCTGCCCCTGCTCCGCAACACGGCTCCACCGAGGCGGCCACAGTCCCGGCCAGCGGCCGGCGGGGCCAGGCGCCGTCGCCGTCGCGCGCGAGCAGTGACTCCACCCGTTCGCAGGCCGCCCGGTCACGGAGGTGACGCGTGTACAGGTCGGCGTCCCGACCGGGATCGGTGTCCCCGGCCTCCTCGACGCCGACGACCGCCCGGAGCCGCCAGGTGACCGTCTCCCGCCGGTCGTTCACGTGGCTCGTCTCCGCCTCGCGGGCCCGGAGGGCCCGCCTACTTGAGCCCGATCGCCTCGCAAGCCGCCTCGTACTTCGCCGTGCAGATGTCCGACAGCTTGTAGACGTCGTCCGCGACCACCGTGTCCTTGATGTTCTCCTTGGTCAGGGCGACGACGGGCACGAGCTGGGCGGGGATGCCCTTGTGGGTGGGGCTGTCGACCTTGTCGCGGGTGAGGGCGGCGAACTGGATGTCGCGGCCCTGGACCCTGGCCACGGCCATCTCCGCCGCGTTCTCGGCCTCCTGCGGGTACGACTTGTACACGCTCATGTACTGGTCACCGGCGATGATCCGCTGCACCGCCGGGAGCTCCGCGTCCTGGCCGGTGATCGGCGGCAGATCGGTGATGCCCGCGGCCTCCAGCGCCTTGACGATGCCGCCCGCCATGCCGTCGTTGGCGGAGTACACCGCGGCGATGTCGTCCTTGCCGATCTTCTGGATCGCCTCGGCCATGTTGGCCTCGGCGTTCTCCGGCTTCCAGTCCGTGGTGTCGAAGGACTGGGCGATCGTCACCTTGCCGTTCAGCTCGGACATCGCACCGGCCTTGAACTGCTTGGCGTTCGGGTCGGTCGGCGAGCCGTTCATCATGACGATCTTGTCGGAGAGGCTCGCCTTCTCGCCGATCGCCTCCAGCAGGGTGCGCCCCTGGACCTCGCCGACCAGTTCGTTGTCGAAGGAGATGTACGCGTCGATCGGGCCCTCGGCCAGCCGGTCGTAGGCGATGACCGGGATGCCGGCGTCCTTGGCCTTCTGCACCTCGTCGGCGATGGCGTGCGAGTCGACGGCGTCCAGCAGGACCACGTCGACCCGGTCGTCGATCATCTGCTGCAGCTGGGCCGCCTGCGTGTCCGCGCTCGCCTCGGCGTTGGCGTACTCGACGCGGCCCCGGTCGTTGGTGAGGGACTCGACCTTCCTCTTGATGATGGGGTAGTCGAAGTTCTCGTACCGGGTGTTCGCCTTCTCCGGGAGCAGCAGGCCCACGGTGATGTCGTTGCCCTTGGTCGGGCTCGCCTCGTCGCTGCTCCCGGTCGCGTTGAGCACGCCGCAGCCGGCGAGCGTGACGGACATCGTGGCCGCGGCCACGGATATGGAGATACGACGGCGCATGCGGGAGCTCACTTCGCGTGTGATTCGGACGTGGGCGCACTTTGTGGCCCATGTGACTGAAAAGCCAACGCGGGTGCGCCCCCTAGCGTCAAGCGGAACCACTTAACGAGATGACAACACCACGCTCCGCAGCAGTTGTGAAGACTCTGCGGAATCACCTCCAAGTGACTTGCACCATCCGGTCATCCACAGGAGGCCCGGCGAAAACACCCTAAGACGGCCCAAGGCATACGAAAGGGGCCGGGAGTCTCCTCCCGGCCCCTTTCACAGGCGTACGCGCGTCAGTCACGTCAGTCCGACTGCTGCTGCCGTTTCGGCCGCCACACGACCAGCGCGCTGGTCTGCTGGACCTCCTGGTACGGCACGAGATCACGGCGGTACGACGCGTGCACCGCCGCCTCGCGCTGCCGCATGGCCGCCGCCGCGCCGTCGAGCGCGTCCTCCAGCTCGGCCACCCGGGCCTGGAGCGCGGCGACCTGGTTCTCCAGTTCGATGATGCGCTTGATGCCCGCCAGGTTGATGCCCTCGTCCTGCGACAACTGCTGGACGGTGCGCAGCAGTTCGATGTCGCGGGCCGAGTAGCGACGGCCCCGGCCCGGAGTGCGGTCCGGGGACACCAGGCCCAGGCGGTCGTACTGGCGCAGGGTCTGCGGGTGCAGGCCGGACAGCTGGGCCGCCACCGAGATGACGTAGACCGGGGTCTCCTCGGTCAGTTCATACGGGTTGCGTCGACGACCGTCCATCTGACTCATGCTCCCTTCGCGGCCTGGAACAGCTCCGCCCGCGGATCCTCACCCGCGGTCGCCTCGCGATACGCCTCGAGCGCGTCACGAGCCTTCCCCGTCAGGTCCTTCGGAACACTCACCTCGACGGTGACCAGAAGGTCGCCGCGGGTGCCGTCCTTGCGGACCGCGCCCTTGCCCCGGGCCCGCATCGTACGGCCGTTCGGCGTCCCCGGCGGGAGCTTCAGCGTGACGGGCGGGCCGCCCAGCGTCGGCACCCGGACCTCGCCGCCGAGGGCCGCCTCGGCGAAGGTCACCGGGACGGTGACGGTGAGGTTGTCGTCCTTGCGGCCGAACACCGGATGGGAGTCGACATGCACGACCACGTACAGATCGCCCGCCGGGCCACCGCGCTCGCCCGGCGCTCCCTTGCCGCGCAGCCGGATCCGCTGGCCGTCGCTGACGCCCGCGGGGATGCGCACCTGCATGGTCCGCGAGGACTTGGCCCGGCCGCTGCCCTTGCAGACCTCGCAGGCGTTCTCCGCGATCAGGCCGCGGCCCTTGCAGTCCGGGCAGGGGTCGGTGAGGGAGAAGCCACCGCCGCTGCCCCGGGCGACCTGCCCGGTGCCGACGCAGGTCGGGCACACCCGCGGGGTGCCGTTCTTGTCGCCGGTGCCCGAGCAGGCCTTGCAGGGCGACTGCGAGGACATCCGCAGCGGGACGGTCGCGCCCTCGATCGCCTCGGTGAAGCTCAGCGTGACCTCGGACTCGATGTCCTGGCCGCGCCGCGGATGCGTGCGCGTCCCCGCGCCCGCGCCGCCACGGTTGAACAGGCCCCCGAAGACGTCACCGAGTCCACCGCCGAAGCCGCCGGCTCCCTGGCCGCCGCCCGGGGCGCCTCCGAAGAGGTCGCCCAGGTCGAAGTTGAAGGAGCCGCCGCCCGCGCCGGGCCCCGGGCGGAAGCCGCCGTTGCCGAAGAGGGCGCGTGCCTCGTCGTACTCCTTGCGCTTCTTGGGATCGCCGAGGATGTCGTTGGCCTCGGAGATCTCCTTGAAGCGCTCCTCCGCCTTGACGTTGCCCTTGTTGGCGTCCGGGTGGTACTCGCGGGCGAGCTTCCGGTACGCCTTCTTGATCTCGGCCTCGGTGGCGTCCTTGGGGACGCCGAGGACCTTGTAGTAGTCCTTCTCGATGAAGTCCTTGGTGCTCATCCTCGACGCCCCTCCTTCCCTTCGTCCGCTATGACGTCAGCCCTCTTCCGGGCCACCGCTCTCCTTGTCGTCGGCTTCGGCGGACTCGTCCGCCTTGACCGTCTGCGCCCCCGGCTGGGGCTCGGCCACCGCCACCCGCGCGGGGCGGATGGTGCGCTCGCCGATCCGGTACCCGGGCTGCAGGATCGCGACGCACGTCGTCTCGGTGACGTCCGGTGCGTAGCTGTGCATCAGGGCTTCGTGGATCGTCGGGTCGAAGGGCTCGCCCTCCTTGCCGAACTGCTGGAGGCCCATCTTGGCCGCCGTGCTCTCCAGCGACTCGGCGACGGACTTGAAGCCGCCGACGAGTTCGCCGTGTTCACGCGCGCGGCCGATGTCGTCGAGCACGGGCAGGAGCTCGGTCAGGAGGTTCGCGATGGCGATCTCCTTGACCGCGATCCGGTCGCGCTCGACCCGGCGGCGGTAGTTCTGGAACTCGGCCTGGAGGCGCTGGAGGTCCGCCGTGCGCTCGCTGAGCGCCGTGCGGGCCTGGTCCAGCTGGGCCACCAGAGCCACGTCCTGGCCCGTGTCCCCGGCCGGGGCCGCCTGCTCCTCCGTCGTGGGGGAGTCGGCGGCCTTCGGCTCGGCGTCGTCGGAGGTGGCGCCGGAAGGGACGTCGGGCTGCTGCTCGTCGAAGCCCGGGGTCTCCTCCGTCACGCGGCACCATCCTTCCGGTCCTCGTCCACGATCTCGGCGTCGACGACGTCGTCGTCGGCCTTCGCGTCACCGGCACCGGCACCCGCGCCGGCTCCGGCGGAGTCGCCGCCGGCCTGCGCGGCGTTCGCGTCGGCGTACATGGCCGAGCCGAGCTTCTGCGAGACGGCCGCGACCTTCTCCGTGGCGGTGCGGATCTCGGCCGTGTCCTCGCCCTTGAGCTTCTCCTTCAGCTCGGCGACGGCTTCCTCGACCTCGGTCTTGATGTCGCCGGGGACCTTGTCCTCGTTGTCCTTGAGGAACTTCTCCGTCTGGTAGACGAGCTGCTCGCCCTGGTTGCGGGACTCGGCGGCCTCGCGGCGCTTGTGGTCCTCCTCCGCGTACTGCTCGGCCTCCTGGCGCATGCGGTCGACCTCGTCCTTCGGCAGCGAGGAGCCGCCGGTGACGGTCATCTTCTGCTCCTTGCCCGTGCCCAGGTCCTTCGCGGTCACGTGCATGATGCCGTTGGCGTCGATGTCGAAGGAGACCTCGATCTGCGGGACGCCGCGGGGCGCCGGGGGCAGACCGGTCAGCTCGAACATCCCGAGCTTCTTGTTGTACGCCGCGATCTCGCGCTCGCCCTGGTAGACCTGGATCTGCACGGACGGCTGGTTGTCCTCGGCCGTCGTGAAGATCTCGGACCGCTTGGTCGGGATCGTGGTGTTGCGCTCGATGAGCTTGGTCATGATGCCGCCCTTGGTCTCGATGCCGAGGGACAGCGGGGTGACGTCGAGGAGCAGGACGTCCTTGACCTCGCCCTTGAGGACACCGGCCTGCAGGGCGGCGCCGATGGCGACGACCTCGTCCGGGTTGACGCCCTTGTTGGCGTCCTTACCGCCGGTCAGCTCCTTGACGAGCTCGGCGACGGCGGGCATACGGGTCGAGCCACCGACCAGGACGACGTGGTCGATCTCGCTGATGGAGATGCCGGCGTCCTTGATGACGTTGTGGAACGGCGTCTTGCAGCGCTCCAGGAGGTCCGCGGTCAGCTGCTGGAACTGGGCGCGGGTGAGCTTCTCGTCGAGGTGCAGGGGGCCCTCGGCGGAGGCGGTGATGTAGGGCAGGTTGATCGAGGTCTCGGTGGACGAGGACAGCTCGATCTTGGCCTTCTCGGCGGCCTCGCGCAGACGCTGCAGGGCCATCTTGTCCTTGCCCAGGTCCACGCCGTGGCCGGACTGGAACTGCTGGACCAGGTAGTCGACGATGCGCTGGTCCCAGTCGTCACCACCGAGGTGGTTGTCACCGTTGGTGGCCTTCACCTCGACGACACCGTCGCCGATCTCCAGCAGCGAGACGTCGAACGTACCGCCACCGAGGTCGAAGACCAGGATGGTCTGGTCGTCCTTGTCGAGGCCGTACGCCAGCGCGGCCGCGGTGGGCTCGTTGACGATGCGCAGCACGTTCAGACCGGCGATCTCGCCGGCCTCCTTGGTGGCCTGGCGCTCGGAGTCGTTGAAGTACGCCGGGACGGTGATGACCGCGTCGGTCACCTTCTCGCCCAGGTAGGACTCCGCGTCCCGCTTCAGCTTCTGGAGCACGAAGGCGCTGATCTGCTGCGGGTTGAAGGGCTTCCCGTCCAGCTCGATCTTCCAGTCGGTGCCCATGTGCCGCTTGACCGAGCGAATGGTCCGGTCCACGTTGGTGACCGCCTGACGCTTGGCCACCTCTCCGACGAGCACCTCACCGTTCTTGGCGAAGGCGACGACGGACGGCGTGGTCCTGGCGCCCTCGGCGTTGGTGATGACGGTGGGCTCGCCGCCCTCCAGAACGCTGACGACGGAGTTAGTCGTGCCCAGGTCGATGCCGACCGCACGTGCCATGGTTGATTCCTCCAGCTGACTTGAGTGGAACGGACTCAAGTGTGCACGACGGCTCCCCACCGGTCAACAGACCTGAGTCGGACGGGCTCAACTCTTATCCGTTCCTTACACGCAATGAGGCCCTGACCTGCGGAGATACTGAGCGTCGATCGGCGTACACAGGGACACGGGAGAGGGCGAGCACGGCCACGAGAGCCACTCCGGCCACCCACCACAGGGCGTCGCCGCCGACCCGGCCGGCATGCGCGAGTACCCCGACGAGCACACCGGAGACCGCCCCGGCCGCCAGCAGCAGAGTGACCCCGGGCACGGTGAGCCCGAGCCGCCGCAGCCGGTGCGCGAGATGGTCCGGCCCGCTCCGCAGCAGGGCCCGCCCGCCCAACCGCCGCGACAACAACACCAGTACGGCGTCGGCACCCACCACGGCGGTCAGCGCGAACAGCACCCCGGCGCTCTCCCCGAGGCCGAACCCGGCGCGGACGTGCACGGCGGCCACGGCGATCACGAACCCCGCGGACATGGACCCGCAACTGCCCAGCGCCACGCGCGCGGGGTGCCAGTTGTGCAGCAGGAACCCGGTCAGCGCGGCGGCCAGCACGCTCATCAGCACCGCGATCCCGTCCATCACGTCCACGGCGGCACAGGCCGCCACCCCGAAGGCGGTGACGACCCCGACCGTCCCCGCGAGCCCGTCGGCGTGATCGATCCCCCGGAAGGCGAAGGTCACCCCCACGACCCACAGGACCCCGAGCAGCCCGGCCCCCACCCCGGCTTCCGCGTACGGCACGACGCACGCGGCCGCCACAGCCGTACCGGCGGCCAGCACCCGCCGCCGCAGCCGCCACACGTCGTCGACGAGCCCGAGCAGGGCGACGACACCGCCGGCGACGAGCAGCCCTTCGATCCCGCCCCCGGCCGAACCCCACTCCTGGACAGCCACCACCGATCCGGTGACGGCCACGACGGCCACACCGCCGGACAACGGCACCTCCCGCTGCCGCCGCCGCTCGACCAGCCGCAGCCGCAGGGCGGGGATCCGGAGGGCGGCCGCGAGCAGGGCGGTGAGGAGGAGGGCGGTGGCGGCGGCAGCGATCCCGTAGAGCACGGATATAAGTTAGGCGTCACTATGACAATTCGGTACGAATAACACGACAGGATCGCGGCCGGATTCCGCACTGCTTCTGAGGCAACCCTCAGCGATTCAGATCACTGCCCACCCGGCTACAGTGCGGCGGAAGATAGGGGTAGTCTCAGACGGACTGCATAAGTTACCGCTTAGTAATCTCGGGGAACCCTGAAGAACGACCGGTTCCCCCGACTAACCCTCGCAGGCCCGAGGAGCCCCCATGCAACTCGCCGCGATCATCGTGTCGCTGGTCTTGACCGTGGTCGGCGTCGCGCTGCTCGCACGCGCGATCGGCCAGTTCGTCCGGTACTTCAAGCTGGGCCAGCCCGTGCCCGCCGGTACCCGGACCGACAACCCCTACCAGCGCAGCGTGACGCTGGTGAAGGAGTTCCTCGGCCACACCCGGATGAACCGGTGGGGCATCGTCGGCATCGCCCACTGGTTCGTGGCGATCGGCTTCCTGACGCTGCCGCCCACGATCATCACCGCGTACGGCCAGCTGTTCCAGGCCGACTGGACGCTGCCGGTGCTCGGCGGCTTCCTCCCCTACGAGCTCTACATCGAGTTCATCGCCGCGATGACGACCCTGGGCATCGCGACCCTGATGGTCATCCGCCTGCTGAACCTGCCGTCGCGGCCGGGCCGCAAGTCCCGCTTCGCCGGCTCGAAGATGGGCCAGGCGTACTTCGTCGAGTACGTCATCCTCACCATCGGCCTGGCCATCTACGTCCTGCGGGGCCTGGAGGGCGCGCTCCACCACGTGGACCACTACGAGGCCGCGTACTTCGCCTCGTACCCGCTGGTCCTGGCCTTCAAGGGCCTGAGCGTGGCGGCGCTGCAGAACCTCGTCTACTTCTTCGCGATGATCAAGCTGGGCACGACCATGATCTGGATGATCACGGTCAGCCTGAACACCAACATGGGTGTCGCCTGGCACCGCTTCCTGGCGTTCCCGAACATCTGGTTCAAGCGCGAGGCGACGGGCGGGACGGCGCTGGGCGCCCTCCAGCCCATGACCTCCGGCGGCGAGCCGATCGACTTCACCGACCCGGGCGACGACGACGTCTTCGGTGTCTCCCAGGTCGAGCAGTTCTCCTGGAAGGGCCTGCTGGACTTCTCCACGTGCACCGAGTGCGGCCGCTGCCAGTCGCAGTGCCCGGCGTGGAACACGGGCAAGCCCCTCTCCCCCAAGCTGCTGATCATGTCGCTGCGCGACCACGCCCACGCCAAGGCGCCGTACCTGCTGGCCGGCGGCGGCAAGACGATGGAGGGCGAGGAGAAGGCGTCCGAGGAGCAGCTGAAGGACGTGCCCGCCGCTGCCCTGGCGGAGGCCGAGCGCCCCCTGATCGGCACGCTGGAGGACAACGGCGTCATCGACCCGGACGTCCTGTGGTCCTGCACCACCTGCGGTGCCTGCGTCGAGCAGTGCCCGGTGGACATCGAGCACGTCGACCACATCGTCGACATGCGCCGCTACCAGGTGATGATCGAGTCCGCGTTCCCGTCCGAGGCGGGCACGATGCTCAAGAACCTGGAGAAGAAGGGCAACCCCTGGGGCCTGGCGAAGAAGCAGCGCCTGGAGTGGCTCAAGGAGGTCGACTTCGAGGTCCCGGTCGTCGGCAAGGACATCGAGGACCTGTCCGAGGTCGAGTACCTCTACTGGGTCGGCTGCGCCGGCGCCCTGGAGGACCGCGCGAAGAAGACCACGAAGGCCTTCGCCGAGCTCCTCCACATCGCGGGCGTCAAGTTCGCGATCATGGGCGGCGACGAGAAGTGCACCGGTGACTCCGCCCGGCGTCTCGGCAACGAGCCCCTGTTCCAGGAGCTCGGCATGGAGAACGTCATGGCGCTGAACATGGCGTTCGGCGAGGAGATGGACGACGAGGGCAAGGTGACGCCCGAGTCGGCCAAGCCGAAGTCCTCGAAGAAGATCGTCGCGACCTGCCCGCACTGCCTCAACACCCTCGGCAACGAGTACCCGCAGCTCGGCGGCGACTACGAGGTCATCCACCACACGCAGCTGCTCCAGCACCTGGTGGACGAGGGCAAGCTCATCCCGGTGACCCCGGTCGAGGGCATCATCACGTACCACGACCCCTGCTACCTGGGCCGCCACAACAAGATCTACACGCCCCCGCGCGAGATCATCGCCAGCGTCCCCGGCATCCGCAACGAGGAGATGCACCGCCACAAGGAGCGCGGCTTCTGCTGCGGCGCCGGTGGTGCCCGTATGTGGATGGAAGAGCGCATCGGCAAGCGCATCAACAACGAGCGCGTCGACGAGGCGCTGTCGGTGAACCCCGACATCGTGTCGACGGCCTGCCCCTTCTGCCTCGTGATGCTCACGGACTCCGTCAACGGCAAGAAGAACGACGGCAAGGCCAAGGAGTCCATCACGGTCGTGGACGTCGCCCAGCTCCTGCTGGACTCGGTGAAGACGCCGGTCCCGGCGGAGGGCGAGGACGATGACGACGAGCCGCCGGCGGGCACGACGGACTCGGAGAACGCACCGGAGCCGGAGCCGGTGAAGTAGCCGACTGCCGCGGGTAGTTCTCGACGCCCCCTGTCCGAGTTGTCGGGCAGGGGGCGTCGGTGTTCCCCCGGCGGGTGGTGCCGCCGGTCGGCACGAGGGAGTCTCAGTCGCGGTGGCTGGGGCCGGCCCCGGCCAGCCCCGTCCCGAGAAGGATGAATGCGGCGAGAGCCAGGAACGGTATGTGCCCGCCCGCCCTGTCGATGTCGTCGGTGAAATACCCGGAGACCCCTGCCCAGAACAGCCCACCGACGGCCACCAGCACGGCGTTGTGGGTCTCCCCCATCATCCGCATGCCGGCCCACAGCAGAAGGGGCATGAGAACCCAGGAAGCGGCTGTGGTGAGCAGGAACTCGAAGGCGCCGGAGAACATGGTGTCTCCGCTCTCGGCTGCGCTGTCGCGGGCCCACTCGAAACCGGCGGACATGAGGGTGTGGCAGACCGCGGTGGCGACGGTGACGGTGACGGCGCCTTTGACATGGCGTACGTATCGCATGGTGGGGATCCTCGCTCTCGCTCTACTGCCATGGTGAAGACGACGCGTCTCCAGGGCCGGACACGGTCCTGGGCGTCGTAGCGACCTGCGGTGGCAGGTGCGGTGCGGGCCATGGGGTGGGCGCGGCCGCCGGCGGTGCGAGACGCTGAGGCCGGCGGCGTCGGGCGAGCCACAGCACGAGGGCGGCGTAGAGCAGGGTCGTTGCCATGTCGGCGAGGGCGAGTTGCCAGGGGGAGTCGGCGGCGGTCTCGTCGGTCGACAGCCCGTCGACGACCGCGGCGGCGACGCCGAAGGCCAGCAGGTTGTTCAGGACGTGCAGGGCGACGGCAGCTTCCAGGCCGCCCGTACGGATGGTCAGCCACCCGGCGACCAGGCCGAAGACCAGCAGGCTGAGGAAACCCCACCCCGTGCCCCAGCCGTGGGCGGCGGCGAACAGCGCGGCCTGCGGGAGCACCGCGAACCACGGAGAACGGAGGAAAGCGCCGACCGCCTGTGCCAGCCAGCCCCGGAAGACGTACTCCTCGGCCGCGGCCTGCACCGGGACGAGGACGGCCAGCACGGCGAGCGAGCCGAGGAACGATCGCCAGCCCACCCACGCGCCGAGCTCCCCCGAGTCGGTTCCGTCGTCGGGCAGGAGGGCGGCGGTCAGCGCCAGCACGGCCACCGGGGGCACCGCGGCAAGCAGACACCAGGCCAGCCAGCGCCACCGCAACCGTCCCTCGACGGACGACAGAGTGCCGGGCCGTCGCCGCCCCGGCCACCACACGGCCGCCAGGATCAGGGGCAGGGCGACCGCGATGGACGTCAGGGCCAGGGCGGTGTCGAGGAGCGGTCCGAAGTCGTGGCCTCCGTCCGGGAGTTCACGGAGCCCGGCCGCTGCCCCGATGCCGTAGGAGAGGGCGAACAGCACGAGGTTGATTACGGCGTAGACACCGAGAAACAGCAGGGTGCCGAGCAGGGGCCGCCACCAGCGGTGATGGCCGGTGGAGTGGCCTATGCGGTGGTAGGCAAGGCCGGTGGGGCGCGGTAACGGCGTTGTCATGATCCCTACTATGCAGGGGATCACATTGATCAGCGCCGTGGTTGGGGCCGTGTCCGGGTGTCTCCGAGGAAGCCCACGGTTTATGAAATGGGTTCGGCGAGGGACTAGAGCCGCTTCCCCGCCGCCTGCCATTCTCACCGCCGTGGCCGACAAGCCTGTCGTGGGACAGCTGCGTTCGTCGGCCGACTCGACATGGGAACGGACTTCGTCTCTCGGTGAGGCGTGCCCGCGACCAGTGACGATCGGAAGGGGCATCATGGCAATTCTGGTGACCGGAGCCACCGGCAGTGTCGGCCGGAACGTGGTCCGGCAACTCGTCGACGCCGGCGCGGAGGTACGGGCTCTGAGCCGCAGCCCACGCCCGGCGGGGTTACCGGAGGGCGTGCGCGCGGTAGCGGGAGATCTCACGCAACCGGAGTCCCTCACCGACGCGTTGGAGGACATCGACCGTATGTATCTCTTCCCGGTCGCCGAGACCGCACGGGAAGTGGTCGCCCTGGCTCGGCAGGCCGGCGTGCGCCGTATCGTGGTGCTGTCCTCCGGGGCTGTCACGGCCGGTTTCGACACCGACTTCCACTTGCCGGTGGAGCGGGCCGTGGAGGAGTCGGGCCTGGAATGGACTCATGTGCGCCCGGGCGAGTTCGCGATGAACAAGCTGGCCCTGTGGGGCCCGTCGATTCGTGCCGAGGGCGTGGTGCGCGACCCCTACCCCGATGCGGCCGGGTGCCCGGTACATGAGCAGGACGTCGCCGATGTCGCGGCCCTTGCCCTGCTGGAGGACGGACACTGCGGACGGGCCTACACCCTCAACGGCCCCGACCTGCTGACGCATCGGCGCCAGGTCGAACTCATCGCCGAGGCCATCGGTCGCCCGGTCCGCTTCGACGCGGTGAGCCGGGAGGAGGCACGGGAGCATTACCGCGAGCAAGGAGGATTCGCAGCGGAGAGCGCGGACTTCCTGCTCGGCTTCGAGGACTATTCGGGCGGCGAGACAGACCTGCAGGCGCTCGAGGAAGTCGATCCGCCCGCGGTCGGCACGTCCCCCACGGCCCAGGAGGTCACCGGAGCCCCGGCTCGCACCTTCGCCCAGTGGGCACACGACCATGCCCGGGAGTTTCTCCCTGCCCCGCGATGAGCAGGACCGCGGATTTGTCAGCGCCACCGGATACGTTGCGGGTCTCGGGAGGACTTCGTGAGCGCGAGCAGGTGGGTCAGCACGTCGATGCCGTATCTGACACCGCGTGAGCAGGGGCAGGGCGACGCCTGGAGCGCGGACGCGGCCGCTCAGTGGCCGACGCGGCTCCCAGCGCATCGTCCATGCCGGAGAGGTTCCCGCACCGGCTCGGGTCGCGCGGCTGCTCGGGGTCCAGGACGGCGAACTGGTCGTCGTACGCCGCCGCCTGATCCTCCTCGACGACGAGCCGAACGAACTGACCGACACCTACTACCCCACCGCCATCGCCCGCGGCACGCCACTCGCGGGTACGGCCAAGATCCGCGGCGGAGCTGTCACCCTCCTCGCCGAGCTGGGTCATGTCGGAGCGCTGGTCAGGGAGGACGTCACGGCCGGCCTGCCGGATGAAGAGGAGCAAGAGGCCCTGCGGCTCGCCGCGACGGACCCGGTCCTGCGACTCACCAGGCTCACCCTGGACCGCGACGACCGACCGATTCAGGTGGACCGTATGGTGATGCCCGCCCAACGCCAGCAGTTGCGCTACGAGATCAGAATCGGATGACCGTGCCCAAGGCCGAACCGGAAGCCCACGACCGCCGCTCGCTGCACGAACGGATCGCGGCCGACCTGCGCGACGACATCATGACCGGCGAACTGCCGCCGGGCGCGAACCTGCCCTCCACCGCCCAACTCCGAACCCGCTTCGACGCCTCCAACGCGACGATCCAGAAGGCCCTCCAACTCCGCAAGGACGAGCGCCTGGTGGTCGGACGCGCAGGCGCGGCGGTAACGGTCCGCGAGCACAGGCAGCGGACGATACGACCTGCCACGTCCCTCACACCGGCGGCAGCCGGCGAGCCCTACCCCGATCTCACCGAGGCGGCCAAGCACGGTACGGACGCCCGCATCACCCTCATCGCCGTGACGGAGACGTATCCGCCCGCGGACATCCGCACCGCTCTCGGCCTTCGAGACGAGGACACGGCGGTGCTGCGCAGCCAGCTGCTCCTGATCGACGACGAACCGGCCGAACTCGTGCAGTCCTACTACCCGTTGGAGATCGCCGGGACACGCCGCTGATGGACCACCAGCGCATCAAGGGCGGAACCGCCACCCTGCTCAGGCAACTGGGCCATACGCCCCACCACTGCGTGGACCGAATCTCCGCCCGAGTCCCCACTCAGGAACAGTTCGCGGCCCTACGCCTC
This sequence comes from Streptomyces sp. NPDC016851, assembly GCF_055562795.1. Lineage (NCBI taxonomy): Bacteria > Bacillati > Actinomycetota > Actinomycetes > Kitasatosporales > Streptomycetaceae > Streptomyces > Streptomyces sp. NPDC016851. The sequence continues at coordinate 362,800 of NZ_JBVHEP010000001.1, read as the reverse complement.
CCCGGTAGCCTGCCCGTCCTGTGCACGCTCCGTGTCGTCCACGCGGCCGACGGACGCCCGATCGAGGCGACGTCCATGGTGAAGGCGGGGTATCTGTACGAGTTGCAGTACGAGTTCTCGCCGTGTGCGGCTGAGCCGCCGACGACGCCGGCAAGCTGACCACCAGGGCACAAAACGGCACCGCCTGGCGCACGCCGGGAAAGGCCCGCCCGCTGCCACCTGCCGACGCCATCGCGGTCACCCCGGCGGGCTGTCCAAGTGGTCGTGGACGGCTGGTACGGCCCTGGGCACTGCGGTTGCCGTACTTCCATGCTGCACAACTTCGGCCTCTCGACGGGCGGTGGCGAGGTTGTTGCGGCTGGCGAGGGTGTCGGGGTGGGTGTCCCCCAAGACCTCCTCGCGCTGGGCAAGGGTGGCCTCCAGCAACGGGATGGCCTTACGCAGATCCCCGGCGTCCCGATAGGCGGCGCCAAGATTGTTACGGCTGATGAGGGTGTGCGGGTGAGAGCCCCCCAGAACCCGCTCGCACTGGGCAAGGGTGGCCTCCAGCAACGGAACGGCCTTACGCAGATCCCCGGCGTCCCGATAGGCGACGCCAAGATTGTTACGGCTGATGAGGGTGTGCGGGTGAGAGCCCCCCAGAACCCGCTCACACTGGGCAAGGGTGGCCTCCAGCAACGGAACGGCCT